>JASHYS010000324.1 GCA_030042915.1 Acidobacteriaceae bacterium | reverse complement strand
AGCTCGGGATCGACGGCGCCGGGCATGTGTCCGCCGATATCGTGGCTCCAGTAGGCGTAACCCACGTTGGCCGCGGTTGACGTAAACCAGGGTTGGAAAGCAAGCGAGTCCCACACCGAGACGGTGTCGCCCGAAAATCCGATCTGGTAGCGATGGTTTCCCAGCCCGCCCCAACGGTGAAAAAGCAGTGGGCGCTTGCCTTCGCGCTGTTGATCGGTGAAGTGAATGTAGTTGAGCCACCAGGTAGGATTCACGCCCGGCAGCTTGGTGGTCTTCCACTGCTGCCAATCGAGCCACCAGAAGTCGACGCCCTGCTTTTCCAGCGGATGGAGCACGAGGTCAAAGTAGTTGGTCGCCCATTTTTTGTCGGTGGAGTCGAAGGGGACGTATTTCTTGGTGGCCGGGTCGATGCCCATGGCCCGCGCCATGGCCGGATAGGCCTGCTCCCACGGCTGAATTCCCGACGCCGGGTGCAGATTCATGGTGATCTTCAGGCCTTCTTCGTGCAGGTGCTTCAGGAATGCATCGGGATCGGGAAACAGCGTCTTGTTCCACGTGTAGCCGGTCCAGCCTAATCTTTCGCCCGATTGATCGTGCTCAGGCTCGCCCCTGGCTCTCAACTGCTCGTCGCTGACGTGCCAGTCCATGTCGATCACCATCACGTTCAGTGGCGTCGAGTTCTCGTGAAATCCGCGCACCAGGTCTTCAAACTCCTGGTCGCTGTAGGCCCAGTAGCGCGACCACCAGATGCCAAAGGCAAAGCGGGGCGGCAGCGGGATGCGCCCGGCCACGCGGATATAGTCGCCCAGGGCCTTGCGGTACTCGTGCCCATAGCCGAAGAAATACCAGTCCACATACGAACCCGGCTTTTCGTTCTCAGGCCGCTCCATCACCCACGGCCACGGGCTCTTCTCGCCTTCGAGGAAACGGAAATCGGCAGAGTCGAAGAGCGGGAGCGTGGAGTCGTCGACCAGCACCCAACCGGAACGCGAAACCAATCCCTGCTCGATGGGCTCCTGCGTCTTTGAGCCCAATGCGCCGTCGAGCGTGCGCGTGGTGCCCATCAGATTTTCAGAGTCCGTCATGCCGGGATGCCACGTGACCTGTTTGCCGTCGACGGTAAACGTGATGGAAAGATTGTCGCCGGTGAAATCTCCGTCCCCGGTAGGCGAATAGATAAGCGCCAGCGCATCTGTCTTGAGCGTCAGCACTTCATTCGCGCCGCCCTTGGTGAATTCGTGCTCAAACTTCGGCACCGGCAGCCTGCGGTTGATGAACACAAACGACGCGTGGTCCTCGAATTTCCCGTTGGCCGACCACTCCATGCGGATCAACTGCGGCGTGAGCACGGTAAAGCGCGCATTGCCGGCGGTGACAATAGCCTTGGGATCAGCAACGGGATTGTCGGCAGCCGGCATGGCTACCGAACTCGCTGCGGCCGGCCCGGTTGTCGCGGCGCCGCTTTGTGCGTGGGCAGGCGCCAGCCCGACCGAAAGTCCACCTATCAGCCCGGCCAAAAGGAAATATTTCGACAAGAAACGCATGCTCATCTCCCGATGCTGCTCCACGGGGAAGAGTAACACCGTGCGCAGCCGATATGATTGGGTCAAGCAGGCATCGCGCGGTACGATCATCGATGAACCCGGTCATTTTCATTTCGGCAGGCGAAGCCAGCGGCGAGAACTACGGCGCGATGCTGGCAACTTCGCTCCGGCAAAGACTTACTCCAAAAGGTCAAAGACCGGAGTTCGTGGGCATGGGCGGCCCGCGCATGGAAGCCGCCGCGGTTGAACGCGTGGTCCGCGCTGAAGAGATGGCGGTCATGGGCGTGACGGAAGTCGTGCTTCATCTACCGCAGATCTATCGCGGCTTTCGCAAGCTCAAGAAGGCCATCCGCACTCGCCGCCCCGACGTTGCCGTACTCATCGACTTTCCCGATGTCCACTTCCGGCTGGCCAGAGAATTCCACCGGTTGGGCATCCCGGTGATTTATTTCGTGAGTCCTCAGTTATGGGCGTGGAAAGAGCATCGTATCAGACTGGTGCGCAACTATGTGCGCCGCATGCTGGTCATCTTTCCTTTTGAAGTGCCGTTCTACCGGGCGCGAGGCGTGGATGCGGAGTTTGTCGGGCACCCGCTTGCCGATCTGCCCCAGCCTGGCATGGGCCGCGAGCGGTTTGCCGCGGAGAACGGTCTGAATCCTCAAACAATCTGGATCGGTTTGCTGCCCGGCAGCCGCTTGCCTGAGATCGAAAACCATCTGCCTGAGATGCTGAAAGCCGCCCGGCTGCTGGCTGAGCCAGAGGGCACGCATCCGGCTGAAACCTTCGAGTTTCTGATTCCTCTTGCGCCCACGCTCGACGCCGGTCAGCGGCATGCCGTGTTGCAGTTGGCCGAACGCCACGGAAGCGGCTTGAGCGTGCGGCTGGTTGAAGATGCTCGCGCTACGCTCTTCCACGCTCGTGCCTCCGTGGTGGCCAGCGGCACGGCCACCGTCGAGGCGGCGCTCATCGGCAATCCCTTTGTGGTGGTTTATCGCGTCTCCCCGCTCACGTATGCTATCGCCAGGCGTGCCGTAAAGGTTCCTCATGTGGCCATGGCCAACCTCATTGCCGGCAAACGCGTGGTTCCGGAATTGATCCAGCATGACTTCACGGCGGCAAAAATCATCCAACAGCTCGGGCTGTTGCTACCCGATGGGCCCGTTCGCGAGTCCATGAAGAAGGAGCTGGCGGCGATTCGCGAGACGTTGCGCGTGGATTCGGCAGCGGAAAGCGCTATAGAACGGGTTGCGGCGCTCGTTGCCAGGGAACTTGAAGCGGCCTGCCCGGCGGCCATGCAGCCGGCGCGATCATGAACGAAAAGAGAGACTTCCCCCCGGCTACGAATGGCGGCAAGATCATGAGCGATCGAAATTGCAAGAACACACGAGTTTTCAAATTTGCGAGCCGTCGGCTTGGGCGCCGCTGTGCGCTTGGCCTGCTTGTCGCGGCCTGCGCAGCAATTGTGGCAATTCCCTTGGCCGCGCAACGTGAGCGCCCTGCGCTCGACATCACCGGCTATGTGATTGATGCCGAACTGGACACCACGGCGCACCATCTCACGGCCAAGGCCGTGGTGACCTTTACGCCGCCCCCCAACCAGGATGTGGTCACGTTCGGGTTCCATCCCGCGCTCAAGGTGACCAAAATCACCGATGAAAACGGCAAAGTGCTCGACGGTGAACGCACGGCCGACGGCGGCGTCCGGGTGACTCCCGCCGCGGGCTTTGTTGCCGGCCAGA
This sequence comes from Acidobacteriaceae bacterium, assembly GCA_030042915.1. The sequence goes on along the minus strand of JASHYS010000324.1, from coordinate 2,688 downwards.
AATCGCGCTGGACCTTCGAATACGACGGCACCATCACGGGCAACGAAGACGGCCCTGTGGAGGGGCTGAAGCTGGCCGCCATTCAGGAACCGATCAGCTACATGCTGTATGCAGCGCGTTGGTTTCCCATGACGGGCTACATGACCGACCGCTTTACGGCCGAGATGCACATTCGGGTTCCGCAGGGAATGCGGGTGTTTGCCAGCGGCAGCCAGGGCAGCGCCAAGTCTGTGACTTTGAGTGACGGCAAGCCCGGCGACGAATTCGACTTCAACTGGTCGAAGCCCGGCTTCCCGGGTACCGTGATCGCCGGCCGCTACGTGGCTCCTTTCTCGGTTGGCGCCGGCAACGTCAAGGTTTACCTGACCATCGCCCACCAGGCGTCGGGCAACCAGCTGGCGCAGACGGCCAACCGGGAGTACGACTTCTTCACCGACGACTTTGGCGAGGCGGAGAGCAGCCGGTTGAACGTTGTGGAGCTGCCCGACGATACCCTCGAAGCGGCTTATGCGCCTGAACTGGCGGCCATTATGGGCGCCCATACGGGCGACAAGGCAGGGGCGCGGCTGTTGGCCAACACCATTGCCCACCAGTGGTGGGGATGCGAGATAAGCCCGCGGACGCTGAACGACGCCTGGATTACCAACGGGATGTCGCGCTACGGCGAACTGATGTTTCTGGAAGAAGATAGCGGTAAAAGCGCGCTGCGCAACGCGATGGAAGACATTGCGGCGGGTGCGCTCGCCTACGACACCATACCGCTCTCCAGTTCCGGCCGGCTCGATCCCTTTTCGCCCGAGTTTCAGTCCATGACCCTCGACAAAGGCGCCATGGTGTTTCATATGCTTCGCTGGGAGGAAGGCGACAAGGCTTTTCTCGAAACGCTCAAAGGAGCGCTGAGCCAATATACCGACCGCCCCATCCGTACCGAGGAATTCGAGCGGGTGGCCGAGGCGCAGAGCCAGCAGCAGCTGACGCCCTTCTTTGCCCAGTGGATTGATGGAACCGGCGCACCAAAATTTACCGACAAGTATGCCGTGTACAGGCTGGGGAATAACAAGGGATTTCGCACCATTGGCGAGATCAACCAGGACCTTGACCTGTTTCGTATGCCGGTGGAGTTGCGGGTTGAAACCGACGGCAAAACCGTAAACCAGAGGGTCGAAGTGGTGGGCACCGACACTCAGTACGTTGTCGACACCTTCGGCCGTCCGCGCCGCATCAGCATCGATCCGGGCGACTGGGTGCTGAAGACCACCCCCGACCTGCAGGTGCGGATCGCCATCCTTAAGGGGCAACAACTTGTTGCGCAGAATGATTTGATGGGCGCCCTGGCCGAGTACAAGAAAGCGCTCGACTCCAACCCGCAGAGTTCACTCGCTTCGTACCGCGAAGGCGAAGTGTACTTTACGCAGCACAACTACCAGGCCGCGGTAAATGCCTTCCGCGATGCTCTGCGCGGCGACGACGAGCCGCCCTGGACCGAAGTTTGGAGTCACATCGCTATCGGCAAGATCTTCGATCTGACCGGTCAGCGTGACCGCGCGGTGAACGAATACCGGTTGGCCGTTCAAACCAACGACAACACCCAGGGAGCGGTGAACGAGGCTCGCCTGTACCTGCAAAAGCCGTACACGAATCCGGAAGGCAACTAGGCTGCGCAGCACAAACCTCGGTGCCCAACCTAACGGCGCTTTTGTTTTTGCCGTGAGGGTGGGATCGCACGATCCTCAACCGTCTTTTGTCGATTCAGCACCGATAGGGGTCCGAGGCCTCGATTCTGAGACCTGGGATAGCACGAACCTCAACCTTCGCGCCGCGCAAAAAGCCCCCCAAAAACAGTTACGGCCAGCCCTCAGGCTGGCCGTTAGCTCAAATCGAACCGCTCTACTTTTGGGCGTGCGGCTTGCCCAGGGAGATGATCTGCAAATCCACCTTCGCCAGCCCAGCGTGGGTCATCCCAAGCTGTTTGGCTGCTTCGTAGGATAGGTCGATAATCCGCCCTTCTTTCACTAGGTCGCCGCGATCGGTAATCCGAACCACGACCGAGCGATGATTCGCCCGGTCCAAGACTCGGACGACGGACCCGAAGGGAAGTGTGGGGTGACAGGCTGTCATGGCGTACATGTCGTACGTCTCGCCGCTAGCGGTGGTGCGTCCGTTAAAGACGCCGCCGTACCAGGAGGCGATGCCGTGAAGCTTGTCAGTCCACTGCCGGGCTTCGGGGGTTGGACCGCTCTGCAGATCATGGGCAATCGAGGCCGGCGTCGCACTCGATGCTGGGGAAGTTGCAGGCGCGGAGATGGCTGGTCTGGGAAGACCCGCATCCGCTTGCACGGCGCGCGCCGAGAACAAGACAACCAGCGCGACCAGCGCAACGGCAGAGCTGGCCGCTACGAGACAGATCCATAGCGGGGCTCTTCGTGTTAAGTTGCGTGTTTTCCTTGTTCTAACCATTCCTTCTATTGTCATGGGTGCTGCCCTTTCGCTGTCAACACCGACCGGGGGAATTATGTTGAAAAGCGGTACGAAGAAAGGTTCGTCAGCGTAACGCTTTTCACCTGAAAGGCTTACAACTTGCACCAAATTCTGTGCATTCGTCCCATTTTGGGCCCAATGACACCTCCCTTGTAGATGCACGTTGACGGCCAACTGTGCAAACACTTGCGGAAAAACTCTTGCATGCTG
>JASHYS010000323.1 GCA_030042915.1 Acidobacteriaceae bacterium | reverse complement strand
AGCGCCTCCCGGGTCATCAGGTGCATCGGAATCGAATCTCCGCTGAAGGCGTCGAGAACAATCAGGCCGTATTGGCCATCGGGCGCGTTGCGGAGCTTCAACCTCGCGTCGCCCAGGACAATTCCTGCGGCCGGAGCGCAGCCGCTGAGGTACGTGAAATACCGCGGGTCCCTGGCAATGTGCGCCACCAGCGGATCGATCTCGTAGAAAGTGAGCGTCTGCCCGGGCTCGAGATAAGATGCCATGGCGCCGGCGCCCAATCCGACGATCGCCCAGTCTCCTTGCGGCATCTTTTTCTCGACCGCCTCAAAAATCGCGCCTCCTGGCCCGCTCCGCGTGTAATACGACAGCGGCACGCAGCTCGCGTTCTCATTCAGGCTTTGCGTCCCATGCACAATGCCGCCATGATAAAGCTGCCGAAATCTTCCGTCCGGAGTGTTCCTCACGCGGTAAACGCCAAAAAAACTACGCCGTGCAAGCAGCGTTTTGCCAAATGGCGCATAGAGCCAGCTGGCAACAAAAATCGCCAAAAGTCCCAACGCAAAGCGCATTCTCCGCTTGCCAAAGCTCAGGCACCACAGCAGCGAGTAGCCGAAAACCAGTGTCGTTTCGACGTGTCCCGGCTGGATGCCCGTACGCGCGAGTCCCAGAATCACAACCACCATGCAGACGCCCAACGCCAGCGGAAGCAGCCAGTCCCTTCGCCGCGTCCACACGTTGGCACGCTGATCGACGCCTGGCAAGGGGCGAATGAGCGCCGCAAAAATCAGCACCAGCGGCAACTCCATCACCGTATGAAACACGGCCGGGGCAATAAGCGAGTTGAAGATGCCGCCCAGCACGCCGCCGATCGAAAGGCAAAGATAAAACTCGGTCAAATGCTGCACCGCCGGCCGGCTCCGCGCCAGTTCCCCGTGAAAAACCAGCGCCAATCCGAACAAGACGGTCAGATAAAGCAGCAGAAGCACAGCCAGTGAGAATCGCGCTTGCGACACCGTGGGACAGATTCCCGCAAGAATCAGAAAAGGGAGTCGCTCTACCAGCCACCGGTGCGAAATGGGCGGCTTCTTTCGGAAGACCAGCACAAAACTGACGAGGTAGACCGCGAGAGGCAACACCCAGAACAGCGGAATTGCGGGCACATCGGCCGTAATTGCGCTCGTGGCGCCCAGCATCAGGCTTGAGGGAATAAAAGCCTGCGCGATCCAGCGCCATCGCGTCGGCCACGCAATCGGCTGCTCGCGAACATTCGCGCTCGCCGCTTCAGCGGCTCCGCCGGTCGCGGGGTTCTTTGTTCGTGCTCGCCATCGCCACGCCAGCCCCGCGCATGTCGCAGTCAACGCAAAAAACACCGCATAGGCAACGCTCCACAAACGGCTTTGCATGTGCAGGCGCAGCAGCGGTTCCAGAACCAGCGGATAGGCCAGCAGGCCCAGCAGACTCCCCGCATTGCTCGCCGCGTACAGGAAATACGGATCTGCGGCGTCCTTGCGACCCGAGTCAGCAAACCATCGCTGCATCATCGAAGTGGTAGACGAGAGCGCGAAGAAGGGAAGTCCGATGACAACCAGCAGCAGCAACAGGACCCATCCCACTGGATTGCTTTCGACCGGAGGCTCCCATCCTGCCGGAAGGTGTGGAGGCAGAAAACCGGCGATCAGCAAAGGCGAGGCTACCAGCGCCAGATGAACCGCAATCTGAGTCCTTCGGCCCAGGAACCTGAGTGCCGCATGCGCGTAAAGGTATCCTGCCAGCAGGACAGCCTGAAAAAACACCAGGCAGGTGTTCCACACCGCGGGCGCTCCACCCAACAACGGCATCAGCATCTTGCCGATCATCGGCTCAACCACAAACAGCAGCGCCGCGCTCAAAAACATGGCCGCAGTGAAGACCGCGAGAGACGCCCAGAGCGCGCCGGTCTTGTCATGAGTCGGTTTTAGAGAGGCGCGGGTGGAAAGGCCCATGGAGTGAGTCGGATGATCTGGAGTCAGATTATAGTCTTAGCGCGTGGTGGTTCCGCAGACGTCGGGCCACTCAGATCGAGCTCGGTCGGAAGCAATCTTATGTCGAGGCGTCTCCTGCCGCGCAGGCACTAATTCGCAAAGAGTGCCAGGTCAATCCCTTCGCCCATTGCCTTATAGCCGGCGTCGCCCGGATGCAGGTGATCGCCCGAGTCATAGAGCGGATTGAAACGATGCGGGTTTTGCGGGTCCTGCGTAATCTTGTCGAAATCCACCACGCCGTCAAATGTTCCGCTGGTGCGAATCCATTCGTTTACGGCTTCGCGCACCTGCTCGCCCGCATCGGAGAAGTAGGTTGCGCCGCCATACGGCGTCAGCGTCGCGCCAAATGCCTTCATCCCATGCTCGTGCGCGGCGTCGGCAATCTGTTTGAGCGCCATCTCCAGTTGCGGCGCGGTGATGGCATCCGCCGGCGCCTGCAAATGCGCCAGCCGCCCGATATCGTTGATGCTTTCGAGCACAATCACGTAGCGGGCGCCGCTCTGCGCCAGCACATCGCGATCCAGCCTTGCCAGCGCGCTCGGCCCAGTCACGTCATTCAGCACGCGGTTGCCCCCGATGCCTTCATTCAGAACTGCCACTTGGCTCAGTTTGGGATCCTGGCTAAGCCGCGCAGCCAGCACGTCGGGCCAGCGCCGGTTGGCGTTGTGTGTTGAAAGCGCGCCGTCGGTAATGGAATCGCCCAGCGTCACAATGGCGCGCGAGCCGGGAACGGAGGGCACGTCGATGCCATCAAGGAAATACCATGAGGCAAAGGTCGTGGGCTGCGTCAACGCCGGCGCGCCCGCCTGGTCGCCATCCGTCACGTAGTTGTCCTGGTCAGCAAAGCCGTGATAGGTTTCGGCGCGCATTACTTGGGGCGGCAGGTAGAAGCTGATGACGACATCGGAGAGCGGCGCTACAGAGAGCGTCACCGGATCAGAAAAAATCTCGGCTCCGGGCGGAATTCTTACCGTATTGACTCCGCCGAAAGTGATGCTTTGATCCGCTCCCGGCTGGATGGCGCCGCCACCGGCGCTCAGCGCCGCGTGGACGTCGCTGATGGTGAGTGGATCGGTGCCGAAAGCGTTGGTGAAGCGCACGCGAATCAACGGCCCGCCGATGGAAACATGGACGGTCTCGCGCAGCGTGACGCCACTCAAAGGACGGACATTGAACCCGCCGTCAGCCAGGTACGGAGCCGCAGCCCACGTTCCCACCCATTGCGCTTGCGGCACTGACTGGCCGCGCGAAGGCGTCGTGCCGGCTGCAACG
>JASHYS010000322.1 GCA_030042915.1 Acidobacteriaceae bacterium | reverse complement strand
GTTCGCTCTCGGGTTGCACGAAATCCTGCTTGTGCGCCTCGTAGTACCGCTCCACTTCGCCGGGCGTCATCTGGATCTTTTCGCCAACCTCCTGGCGCATCACTTCCTGGGTGATGATCCCGTTGCGGATGTTGGCCTTGAAGTCCTCAAACGAAACGCCTTGCTCGCGGGCCGCCTTTTCCAGGTCCTCCATTGATTCCAGGTTGTATTGCTTGCGAATCTCATCCAGCTTCTTCACCAGCTCGGTTTCGCCGGTGATGCCCAATTCTTTGCCCTTGGAGAGCCAAAGCTGCTGGTCGATCAGGTTGCGCAGCAGGTCCTTGCGCGCCGAGGCCATCTCCTGCATGGATTCGCCGTGCTGCCGCCCCTCCTGGTCGAGGTCGTTCATCGCCCGGTCGTAGTCCGACTTGGTGATGATCTGGTCGTTCACGCGGGCGACCATATCCTCGACGGTCGTTCCTCCGTAGGGGCTTGCCGGCTCATTGGCCTGGCCCCGCGCCGCGGGGTTTATGGCCAGCAGCGCCATTCCCACCCCAAGCGCCGCACATGTAGGAAGAAACCTAAAAATCATCCTGCCGCCAACTGGAGGGCGTATTTTTGCCGCCTGATGCATAGACGCCATTGTAAATCCATGGAGAGCGGAACCGGAACGCGCCGGTGCTTGGGTTCGCACGGGAATGTCGCTGCCGCGCCCGGAACTTCAGTACCCAACGCGCTTTGCCGCTACCCCGCCCCGCGGGAGTGCGTCAAATAAGGCGGTGTTATACTTGATGCGAAGACGGCTCCGCGGGCGTTGCCCGGGCAGTCCTTCCGTTTCCCAGGCCTTGCCGCTAGCAGGCAAGGTCAATCTTTATAGAGCGCCAATCCAGCTGCTATCGGATCCGCTCCCCGGCCCCACGAACGAAGACCTGTTCGCGGGGGCCTCAAGTCTGGGCGATGCGAAGTCCCTGTCCCGGCGCCTGATGCGTCGGCCGTTTGGAGGTTGGGTCCGCTTATGACTCCTCGCGCCCGCCGGGCACTGTTCGCCGTCGCCCTTTTCTTCATCATCTGCGCCGTTGCCGGAACCGTTGTGGAACGGCGTGTTGGCGCGCAGTCCGCGCAGGATGAAAGTCAGCTCCGCGACAGCCTGAGATCGTTCACCGATGTGTACGCGCTGGTGGAGCAGAACTATGCCGATCCCATCACCAGCGATAAAGCCGATGACATCATCTACGATGGCGCCATCCCGGGCATGCTACAGGTGCTTGATCCCCACTCCCACTTCTACGATCCCAAGGCGTACGCCGCCATGCGTGAAAACCAGAGCGGCCATTATTACGGCGTGGGCATGGTCATCCAGCAACAGAACGACGAGGGAAAGATCAAGGTTTTCGTGGTAACGCCTTACGAGGATACGCCCTCGTTTCGAGCCGGCATCCATCCCGGCGACCTGATTACTGCCATCGACGGCAAGAGCGCCTCCGGTTGGACTTCTGATCAAGTGGCCAAGGCCCTTAAAGGACCCAAGGGCACCCACGTCCAGGTCACCATGGTTCGCTACGGCCAGCCCAAACCGCTGGTCTTCGACCTGATCCGCGACGAGATTCCGCATCCCTCGATCGATCTCAAGTTCGAGATCCGTCCCGGCATAGGCTACATCCACCTCACGCAGTTCATGGAGACCACGAGTCAGGAGATGGAAGACGCGATCAACGGCTTCGGCAACCTGAAGGGCCTCGTGCTGGACCTGCGCGAGAATCCCGGCGGCCTGTTAAGCCAGGCTGTCGATGTCTGCGATCACTTGCTGGCCAAGGGCCAGACCATCGTTTCGCAGCGCGGCCGCGCTTATCCTGACCAGAACTACACTGCCATCCATGGCAACAGCGGCAAAACCTTCCCCATCGTGGTTCTTGTCAATCGCGATACTGCTTCCGCTGCGGAAATTGTCTCCGGCGCTCTGCAGGACCATGACCGCGCGCTCATCGTGGGCGAGACCACCTTCGGCAAGGGCCTGGTGCAGACCGTTTACAACCTCAGCGAAAACTCCGGCCTGGCGCTCACCACCTACCACTACTACACGCCATCAGGCCGGCTGATTCAGCGCAATTACGAGGGCGTTTCGATATACGACTATTACAATCACGCGGGCACGCGGCCCAGCGACTCTTCGAACCGCGAGGTCAAGCTCACCGATTCCGGCCGCACGGTTTACGGAGGCGGCGGCATTACGCCCGACGAAAAGATCGAGCCTCCCGTCACCAGCCGCTTCCAGGATGAGCTGACCTATAAAGATGTCTTCTTCCACTTCGCGCCGGTGTACATTGCCAACCACGCGGTCGACAAGAATTTTCAGGTGGACGACACCGTGCTGTCAGAGTTCAAGAAGTACCTCACCAGCCAGGACATTGACTGGACCGATGCCGACCTGGACAGTTCCATGGATTGGCTCAAGGCCCGCATCAAGCAGGACATTATCACCATCCAGTTTGGCCAGCTCTCAGGGCTGCGCGTCCTGGCCGACTGGGATCCCATGGTCCAGAAGGCCCTCACCTTTATGCCTGAGGCCCAGGCCCTCGAAGACAACGCGCATAAAGTCCTGGCCGAAAAGGCGCAAGCCCGCGCCGCCGGCAACCAGAGCCAAGGCGCGGCCGTCCAGCCCTGACGCGCAAAACACTTCTGCTTCAAGAAACGCAACGGCCATCCCACAAGGATGGCCGCTGTTTTCATACTTGCCTCCCGCGCGGCGAAACGCGGTGAGATATCGTCTGGCGCGACCGATCCGCGCCGGGGCCGCGAATCGAATTCCCACCCACAATTCCGGCGCCGGACGCGCACACGCTTACCCCTGCGCGCCCAGCTGCGCGGCACGGAAAACCATGGCGGAAGACAGCGCCTACTTGGGCGGAGGGGGTGGGGTGAAAATCTCGCGCTTGCGCCCGGGTTCCGGTTTCGGCTTCGGCTTGGGAGCCTTCTTTGCTTCTCGTTTGCCCTTATCTTTATTTCCCATGCGTGCAAATATGCCACAGAAGCTTCAATCTGAAAAGTCCCGGCCGCACGGCCTGCCGGCGGCCCGCACCTCAAGAATCCCGCCACGGCCGCCGTCCCCAGGCGCACCGCGACGGCGCGCCTGCCCATCCTCGAAGGGCTGACCCATGAATGGCCGCTGTGCTAGAAATACAACAGCAATCATGCAAGACTGCGGTTCATCCTACGGCCTTTCCATTTCCGCACGGCCCGCCTTCGTAGCAACATCTAAGCCCACGAGGTGAAAACATGGAAGGGAAACACGAGCACGAGCATAGCCACAAGCACGAACACACCCACACCCATACACACGAGCACACGCACAGCGATGGCACAACGCATAGTCATCCGCACACTCATGTGCACAGCCACGAGCACGGGCATGTACATGAGCACGAGCATGAACATACGCACGGCGACCATGCGCACGACCACGAGCACACCGGCGAACATGGGCCGCACGACCACCAGCACTCCGTCGAGGAGTTGGAGCCGCACGACCACAAGCACTGAGGGCAGTGTCTTTGGCCGCCCCTGATCGGCCGCCTCCTCACTTCCCCTCCCCGCCAGCTACTCCCGTCGATTGGTATTACGATTTTCAGAATGGTATTATGACGGTAGTCACAATGGAG
>JASHYS010000321.1 GCA_030042915.1 Acidobacteriaceae bacterium | reverse complement strand
ATTACTGGCCAGTTGGATCGCCATCTACGCACTCAGGCCGGATTCGTGGAAGTTTGTCGTCCTTTACCTTCTGGGCGGCCTCGCCCAGACATTTCTCCTGCTGAATATCGCCCACGACAGCAACCACAACGCCATCTCGTCCGTCCCGTCTGTCAACAAAGTTCTGAATTATGTTTTTGACATCTGCGGAATCAGCTCGTACATGTGGCGCATTCTCCACCATCGCGGCCACCACTCCTGCATCAATCTCCAGGGCGAAGACGATGCCCTTATGGGGCGCGGCATCTTTCGCTTTACGCCTCACGAACCCCGGGCGCGCCGGCATCGCTTCCAGCACATCTATGCGCTGTTTTTTTACTCGCTTTTCTCCCTCGACTATGTTTTCCTCAGGGACTTTGAGGCCTTTTTCTTCCCGTCGCACGATTATTTGAAGCGCACCAGGCATCCGACGCGAGAATATGCCATTTTATTTGTGGGCAAGGCGCTCTACATCACCTACATGCTCATTTTGCCGGTGACTGTGTTAGGCAAGCCGATTCTCCTGGTCGCGCTCTCGTTCGTGCTGGTTCATCTCATCATCGGGATGACCGTCTCGTTGGTCTTCCAGACCACGCACACCATCGACACTACGTATTTCCCGGTGGCACGCGGCGAGTTCGACCATGGTGTGTATCACATCTTTGCCACGACGGCCGATTACGCAACGGAGAACCCGCTCGTCAGTTGGCTCACCGGCGGGCTCAACCACCACATTGCCCATCATCTGTGCCCTTATGTGTGCCACACTCACTACGCTCCGCTCACCCGGATTGTGAAGCAGACCGCCGCGGAATTCGGCGTCCCCTATCGGCAGCACCCCACGATGACGCGGGCTGTCGTACACCATCTGATACTTTTAAAGCAGCTGGGAAGCGAAGATGAGCCCGGGCGATTCACTTGGACGGCCCAACAATCTTGATGACCCGGCCGCAGGCAAAACCCATGAGCATCTCCAACCGTCAAACCAAACCTATGGGTGAGGTATAAAGTTGCCTACGCCCCTGCCTGTTGTTTCCCGATTTCGCTGTTTCGTCGACTCGCGGGCCATGGCTCGCAATCCCGCAAAGATTCTGTCCAGGTACATCGAACTCTATGGGGATACATTCAAGTTCTATATAGGCGGTCTGAAAGAAGCCATCCTCACCACCAATCCCGACGTGATTCAACACGTGCTGAAGACCAACGCGGAGAACTACCAGAAATCTGAAATTCAAGTCAAGCGGATGGGCCATTTTCTGGGCAAAGGCCTTCTCACCACTCATGGAGAAGCCTGGCGCACGCAGCGGCGTCTCATCCAGAAAGGTTTCGATCGCAAACAACTCGAGGCACTGTCCTCCATCATGCAGGACTCGCTCGCCGAGTCGCTCAAGGATTTCGAAACCCGGGTCCGTTCCGGCCCTGTCGATATCTATCCGCAACTGATGAAGTTCACCTTCTCCATGGTCGCCCGCTCGCTGTTTGGCGCAAAGTTGAAGGACGAAGACATCGAGCTGGTCAGCCATACCATCGGCACTGTCCAGGAGTTTATCGTCCGCCAGACCCTTCAGCCCTACATGAATCCATGGTTTGCCGTTTCCGGCGACCTGCGCAAACACGAGCAGATGCGCGCCCGCGCCGACAGCATCCTGATGGCTTACATCAAGCAGCGCCGCAACCAGGAGCCCGGCAACGATCTGCTGCAGACCTTGATGGATGCCCGTTACAGCGACGGCCACGGCATGAGCGACGAGCTGGTTTTGAGTGAGAGCATGCAACTGCTGGTTGCCGGCCATGAAACGTCGTCGAACGCACTGTCGTGGATGTTCTATCTGTTAAGCACGCGCCCTGACTGTCTTGAAAGGGTGCGGCAGGAATTCGATTCCGTGCTGGGCAGTGCGCCCCTGGGCTACGCCGACGTTCCCCGCTTCGCGTTTGTCACCCAGGTCATTCAGGAGGCGCTGCGCCTCTATCCGCCATTTTGGATGGTCGACCGCATGGCTGTTGCCGACGACCAGGCTGGCGACGTCGCCATCCCCCGGGGAACGATGGTGATCGTGTTCGTTTACGGCGCCCACCATGCGGCCAGATACTGGCCGAATCCTGAGAATTTCGATCCCGGCCGTTTCACCGCAGAGAACGAAAAGCTGCAACCGCCCTTCACCTATCTGCCATTCGGCGCCGGACCACGCGGCTGTATCGGCGGCAACTACGCCATGCTGCAAATGCTCATGATTCTCAGCGTTCTTCTCAGGAAATATGATTTTCAATTGTCTCCGGGCCAGACCATTGAGCCGCGCCCCATGGTTATCCTTCGGCCCATGCACGGAATCCGCATGACCTTCACCGAGACAGTCGCTCGCGATCGTGACGCAATCCTTCAGAAATAGAGCACATCGTTTGCGCGGGCGCGCGCGGGATGCGGTCGCCGATCTGCGAAGCGTCTTTAGGTGATTCTGCCCGTCCCGACCACTAAGGAGCGGGCGTTCTAAAGCGACCGGGCGCGGGCCAGCTCCACGATCTTGTCGATCATGTCGGTGTACGAGTAGCCGGCCTTCTTGGCTGCCATGGTAAATTCAGCGGCGCTGGCCAGCCATGGGTTGGGGTTGGCTTCGATGATGTACACCTGCCCCTTCTTGTTAAGCCGCATATCAATGCGCCCGTAGTCTTGCAGCTTCAGTGCGCGATAGGCAGCCAGCGCTGTGTTCTGCAGTTCCTTCGTGGTCTCCTCGTCCAAATCTTCCACCGGCGCGGATTTGGTCACCTTGAAGGCCTCGGTCTCCTGGTCGAACTTCACGTCCTGGCCGGCGATACGCGGTGCTCCCTTGGGCAGCTTGGAGAGGTCGAGTTCGATGAGCGGCAGCACCTCTGCGTTCTCGTTGCCCAGAATGGCTGCGTAAATTTCGCGGCCCTCAATATATTCCTCAATGAGCGCCGGGCTGTCGAATTCCTCATGAATGTAGTCGATGCGTTCCATCAGCTCCTTCACGCTATCCACCACCGAGCCGCTGTCGATGCCGATCGATCCGTCTTCAGAGACAGGCTTGACGATGAGAGGAAACTCGATATCGTGGGCGTGCTCGGTCCGGCCCTTGTAGGAGATGGCAAAGTCGGGAGTCTTGATGTTGTGAAAGTCGAAGATCTTCTTTGCGATCGACTTGTCCTGGGCCAGGTAAAGCGCCTCGGGACCGCCGCCGGTGTACGGCAAATGCAACAGGTCAAGATAGGCGGCGATGTTCTTGTCCATGGTGTCGTCGCCGGCGTACGACTCAGTGAGGTTGAAGACCAGGTCGGCCCCGCATTTTGCCAGCGCCAGCAGCGATTGGTTCTTGCCGTCGAGAACGTGATACGAAGGTTCGTGTCCCAGCTTGGTCAACGCTTCGAAAATCTCTTCGCGGTCGTGCAGCGGATCCTTTTTCTTCTTGCGGCGTTTGCCTTTCTTGCCACGCGGCTCCTTGGCCGGCTCCGGTTCAGGCTCTGGCGGGCCCTCTTCCCAGACGTCGTGCAAGATCGTTACTTTCAAGTCTGCCATGATGCCTCTCGGCTCTTTCCGTTCACCCGCACCTGCCAACCCACGCAGATGCCTTGAATCCATCAGGGCAAAATAAATTTGCCCCGCGTGATGTAGTTCATCGCCAGTGCGGTTGCATACACCGTGACTTCGGTCAAATATTCCCGTTCACATTTTATGTCGGCGCGCAGGCCTAAGTCGCCTGCTTTTGCTTCGATGGCTTCCACCAGCTTCTTCACCAGCGGCCTTTGCACACCCGTCCAGTAATTCACCTTGTCCACCAGCACCTTCCGGTTCGCTTCAAGAAGCTCGACCGCTGGGCGAACATTCTTCCTGCGCCGCCTGGATACATTGAAGATGTCGCGCAAATCGGTATCGAGCGGCAGTTCGCCGGGAATGAGCTGCTGATCGAGTGCTTGCTGATAGAACTCACCCACCGTCACATCCATTTCTTCGACGGTAATATCGGTATCGCCCCGCGCCACCACAGGTTCGGCATCGCCCAGCTTGCGGCCCATGCGATCCATATAGAGCAGCTTCTTCATCGCCCCCCAACCCTTGTACCGCTTCCGCCAGTTGGAGCGAGGGGTCAGCCATACCGCGAACGTCTCAGCGAAGTCTTCGTCGGGATGCTTTTGCGCGTACCAGCCTTCCATGTGACGCACGAATTGTCGCGAGAACGGGACCGGCTTGTAGTTGTCGCGGTAAGGACGCCGGAATGGCCCGAAGAGGCTGCGCCATTCTTCGCTTTTGTAAAGCGCGTAGGCGTAATTGAAGGCGTGGCCGGCCTCGTGGCGCATGTACATCATCACCTGCCGCGCGTCTTCAATGTCGTTCATCTCCGATTCCAGCCGCTGCAGTTTTGGATCGGCCAGGTAGAACGGGATTCCGATTACCGGCTCCATGTTCGGGCAGCCCCACTCATCGGTCAGGTAGCACTTGGGCTGGAAGCGATGCAGCCCCTTGGCTTCCAGCTCCTTGTAGAGCTGCTGTACGAAACGCTCAAGGGGAGAGCCTTCCAGCTTCAGGCCGAGTTGCCGGATCGGCTTGGACAGGATTTCCTGGACCTCTGCCGGTGCTTTTTCGAAGTTGGCCACTGATGGTCGAAGCGTAGCACAGCCAAGGCGGAGTCCGCTTCTGCCTATTTCGCCACCGTCCGGAATCCCATGCCCCGGCGTACTAAGAGAGGCGGCGGCTACCCGCCCCTCAAAGTGCTGGACGCAGGCGCGGCCTGGCCCGCCTGCAAACGGCGCGTTTCAAATAATCCGTCCGCCTAACGCCGCCCGCCTGCGCGCCCACCGCCCACAAAGCCGCCGCTGTGTTCGCGGCCGCCATCGTGATTTGCCACGCCCACGTGGCCGTGCCCGTCGCGGGCTTCATTGGCGTGAAAGCCGAGAAACGGATGCTCGCCGCGCGCGGGCAGCGGTCCTGCATATCCGTGGCGCGGATCCCAGCGGTTGTCCACATGGCCGTAGAAGCCATGAGGCCCG
>JASHYS010000320.1 GCA_030042915.1 Acidobacteriaceae bacterium | reverse complement strand
GGCCGTCGCGGGCCCTATAGGGGAGGATTCAACGGCGCCATTGCTTCCGCGGTCGCTGCTACTACTGCGCCGCCAACCGATCCGGCCAGGCTCCCCGACGCGGCTTGGTGCTCACCCGCGTAGGCGGGGTGTTCCATGTGAACCGGGAGGCGGTTGACGACCCAGCGATAGACCAGGATCTCAATGGTCACGATGGTGGCCACCACCCAGATCTCTTTCCAACCTGGAATTTCGTGCGGCAGCCGCCAGTTGTATGCGACCAGGGCCACGGTAATCCGGTTGGCAAGGATTCCCACCACGGTCAGACCAGCCGCCACACGGACGATCTTAACATTTCCCTGGCGAACGCCGATCGTGAACAGGATGCAAGGCAGCAACACCAGGCCGAACACCTCGCACAGAAACCATGTCCCATAACCGGTACTGAGATATCCCCACTCGTTGCCGTGGGCCAAGGCGGTCCATTTGAGGCCGAAATAGGTCAAACCGGCCAGAGCGGCACCCTTGCCCAATCCCAGCGTCAGCCCATCCAGCTTCCGCTTGTTCTCCTCGGCCATGCGACTGGGCAGGAAGCGACGGACCAAAGTGCTTTCGAGAATAATCATCGAAATACCGGCAAAAATGCTGGAGACGAAAAACAGCAGCGGGATGTAAGACGTATACCAGAGCGGATGCACCTTGGCCGGCATGACCAGGAACATCGCGCCCAGGGCGGATTGATGCAGCGTGGAGAGGATGACACCGAAGATGGTGGCGCCAATGGTTACCCGAATGGCCCAGCGCCGGAAGGTATCAGCGTTCATCCACTCGAAGATCGCAGGGCAAAACTCGACAAACTGCGTGGAAAGATAGAGTGCCACGTGCCAGGCAACCAGAAACAGAACTGAGCTGGTTCCAAAAGAGAGCATCATGGGATAAGGCAGGTGCCATGGCTTGCCCAGGTCCACCAGCAAAAAGACCACTGCAAAGAAATAGCCGACGAAGCCGGTCAAGACGGCCGGCCGGACGAGCATATGATATTGCTTCATTCCGAACAGATAGACAGTGGAGGCCATGATAAAGCCGGTGGAGGACAGCGGAACGCCGCCAAAAAGGCCCCAACCCAGGTACAATCCCCACGGGAAATCATTCGAGGAGTTGGTGACGAAGCCCAGCCCGGTTGCGTATCGAATCGCGATCAATGGAAGGCCGCCAAGAATGATGAGCGCGGCCACGCAATTGAAGGGGGTGAACAGGCTTCGGATGTATTGGCCGATCGATTTGCCGAGAAAAATGTTTTCCCGAATCCATGGCTGGCTCAGGAAAGGGTGGGAGGCAGTGTCGTTCATCGCGCGTCTCCTTGTTTGCTCGCGGCGGGCCCGGCTTCTTCGCTCGCCTGCTGTTCCCGGCTCTTGGAAAACAGATAGAACCCTCCCAGCAATGCCGGCCAGACCATAAACACCGCCGACACCATCGAGAGGAAACCATAGCTGTAGGTCGCCATCGCCTTTTCGCCTAAGTCCATGGCGAACCCCAGTTCATTAAATGGAGCCTTCGAAATGTACATCCAGCTGGTGCCGCCGGCCTCGGTCATGCCGTAGATGTGATCCTGGTATTCGCCAGGCTTCTGAAGAATTTTCTCCTGTGCTTGCCGAATCAGTTCACTGCGCTTGCCGAACGTGATGGCATTGGTCGGGCAGGCCGCAGTGCAGCCTGGCAGCAGACCCTGCTTGATCCGGTCGTTGCAAAAGACGCATTTTGTGACCTTGGGGTTCGCGCTGTGGTATTCGAAGGCCGGAATGCCGAAGGGACAAGCCGCCATGCAATACCGGCACCCCATGCAGAGTTCCGGATGGTAAATGACCGGCCCCAGCTCCGTCTTGACGAAAGCCTTGACCGGACAAACCGCCGCGCAGGCAGGCTCGTTGCAGTGCATGCACTGCTTCTTGGCATAAACGGCTGTCGCGCCCGGACCGGGAATGAAGCGGTTGACAACCGTCCAATTGTTCTCGTCGGTTCGTCGAACCTCATTGAACACCGACTTGTCGCCCAAGGGCACGCTTACTGGCGGCAGATCATTCACCCGCTTGCAGGCTTCCTCGCATCTACGGCAGCCTACGCAGGCCGACAAGTCGACGAGCATTCCCACACGGTCGGGGTACCCACGAAAATCTCCCACCGCAGACAGATCATCTGCCTTGGCACGGAAGCAGAGCGCGCCACTACCCGCGGCGAGCCAGGTTATGAAGGTTCGGCGATTTTCTTTCATGGCGTTTTCACCACTTTGGTTCCGGGCACTTGCGCCGGATAGCTAACATCGGTCCCGTGGCACGATTTGCAGCTTGGCTTCTGGTTGTATTTGGCGCCGACATGGCAGTCGGTACACTTGGCAATCTGGTGATCGGAGCTCAGCTCCAGCCCGACTTGCTTGTGGCTGAACGACGGAAGCTGCTGGTCGGAGTGGCAGCGCGCGCACGTCTCGGGACCACCGGTCGTTTGGTGGCAGTTGGCGCAAACGGCATGCATTTCGTCCAGGCTCCTGACATGCTCCGATGCGGTTTCTGCCGTGTGATGGCAGTCGCCGCAGTCCTCCTTCTGATGGCAATCGGCACACTGGAGACCGAACCGCTGGACGTGTTCCTGATGCGGGAAGGTGACCTTGCTGCCGAGCGGATAGGAGGTATCGAACATCTTGACCACCGGCGCCTGGACATCGGGATGAAGGACGCCCATGATGTCGCCTGAGGTGGGGAGGGAAACGGGCACCGACTGCGCTGTCTTCACCTCGTGGCAGAGGACGCATTTGGTGTTTTGATTCCATTCCCGATGGCATTGCAGGCAATTGCGGTGGTAAGCGCCGGTCAGGTTGGGCTTCAGAAGAGTTCCCGCCTGCGTTGCGCTATGGCAGTTGCTGCACGCCAGAATTTTGCCGGCTGGATTATTGTGGTGGCACTCCGCACAGCCGCCGGACAATCCCGACATTTGGGCATGCAGCCGGTGAGCGAAGATGACCGGCTGATAGTCCTTGGAGAGCTCCTTGAGCAACACCACGTTCGGCCCTTCTGTAGGCATCGGACGCGGGCAGGGAGCCAAACAGGAATTACCCGCCGTGGGATTGGAACAGGAATGGCATTCTGAGCAGCGTGTCCCTAAAGGAGCCTTGGATGAGGTATTGGCCTGCGCCGGCGGCGACGCAATCGCCTTCTGCCCGCCCTGCGCGCCAACCAGGAGCATCATCACGCCAAGGAAGGCCAGCGACATCATTGCCCTGGTGAGTACTCGCTTCATTTTGGGCCTTTCTTGGTATTGAGCAGTTTCCAGAACACTGGAAAGAGCGACATAAAGACGATGGCGAGGATGTACTCGACTCCCTTTGTCTGCTGGATGAACTGTTGCAATGTGACCGGACCGTTCATGACCTTACTCTCTTCATGACCATAGGTCTTGTGTTGGTCCCCTTTTCCGCGCGGGTATGGCCGCGCGGAAAAGCGGCTCAGTTAGCTACTTCTGCAGCGAACGGATGTACGCCACGACGTCGTTGATCTGCGCGTCGGTCAGTTTGTCCGCATAGCCGTGCATTTTGCCTACGCCATCTTTGGTGTCCTTGAACAGCTCGGCGTCGGTAAGCTTCACGTCGTCGTCCGATTTAAGCGATTTCAGCTTCATGGTCTTGCCCATCGGAGTGTTGCCGGTTCCGTCGGCGCCGTGACACATGGCGCACTTGGCCTGGTAATCTGCCTGGCCGGGTTGCTGTGCGAATGCGGGGACAGCAAGGGATAGCCCAAGCAGAGTCATTACCGCAAGATTGATGTCCCGTTTCACGTTCAGTTCCTTTCTGCGATGGCCGGGGCGAACCCAGGACATCTTGTGTGTGATGGAAAAATTCATAGTGGAATCATGGCCGTAGTGATGACAAAACGATGCATGCGTATTCACCTTGCACGACCCGCTGACGAACCCGATGCTCATCGTGCTTTCAGCGGGCTCACAACCTGCATCAGTCAAATGAAACCTTTAGCGGGTCGATTACGTCAGTGACAACTATCACGAAAACTCCGTGACATTCATCACAACCAGCCGTCTCGAGATCGCCTGGCTGCAGCTTGGGCGTGTTCCGGCTCATCCCCGCATCGAGATTGGACCCGTGATCCTCCCATTGCGCTTCGTGTGCATCCCGACGCAGTCGTCGGCTGGCGTCGTGCAAGAGCCATGATGGACTGAGTGTAGATTCGTCGTGATTCACATCACAGATGGGCCACGTTCCAGCGAAGAGAATGGGGCTGAGAAGATCGACGGCGGCGAGAGACGGGGTTTCGATGGCAACTTTTGGCAGTTTTACGCTTTTGATCGCGCTTGCGCTCGCGGCTTATAACTTCCTTGCCGGAGTGCTTGCGCTGGCTATGCTGGCCGCGCGCCCTGCTCTGGCGGGGCAGACGAGCGGCGGGCAGATTCTGCTGGGTCGAATTGCAGCGCGTATATCGCCCGAACGGCTGGCCGATACCGCCCGACGGGCGGGAATTGCCGCGTTCTGGGCAGTCACGGCGGCAGCTTTCGCGCTGGTATACGCCGTTTTTGCCAACGATTTTTCCATTACGTATATCCTTGAGCACTCCAACCGCGCGCTGCCGGCAGCTTACAAGTTTGCCGCTCTGTGGAGTGGCCAGGAAGGTTCGCTGCTGCTGTGGGCGTGGCTGCTGGGGGCCTTCGGTTTCGTGCTTCGCCTACGGCACAAAACGGACGTGAAACTCTATGCCTACGCGGGCACGATTCTGGCTTCGATCCAGCTCTTCTTTTTACTGGTGCTGAACTTTGCGGCCCCGCCGTTTTCGTTGTTCGGCGGCACTCCGCCGCCCGACGGAAACGGCCTCAATCCTCTGCTTCAGTACCCGGAGATGGTGATTCACCCGCCCATGCTTTATCTGGGCTACGTGGGGTTCTCAGTGCCCTTTGCGTTCGCCCTGGGTGCGTTGATGATGCGCTATCCGGGCGAGAATTGGATCCGCATCACACGCACCTGGACGCTGGTGGCGTGGATGTTTCTCACTTGCGGCATCTTTCTGGGCATGCATTGGGCCTACGCGGTGTTGGGTTGGGGCGGCTACTGGGGCTGGGATCCGGTGGAAAATTCAAGCTTCATGCCCTGGCTGACCGGAACCGCATTTCTGCACTCGGTGATGATGCAGGAGCGCAAAGGCATGATGAAAAGCTGGAGCGTCTGGCTCATCATCACCACGTTTCTGCTCACGCTGCTTGGCACCACGCTCACTCGCGGCGGGTTGGTCAGTTCCGTCCACGCCTTTGCCCAGTCGTCCATTGGAACCTGGTTCATTGCATTCATGGCGACGGTTCTTGCGGTCTGCATCTTTACCTACGTGCTCGAGCGCAGTCACTTGAAAGCCGAGCATCACCTCGAATCGCTGATCAGTCGCGAATCCAGTTTTCTCTTCAACAATCTGATGTTGCTCACGGCGTGTTTCGCCATTCTGTGGGGCACCTTGTTCCCCATCGTTTCGGAATACTTGCAGGGCGCCAAAGTCACAGTCGGAGCTCCGTTCTACAATCGCGTGGCCGTGCCCATCGGGCTGTTTCTCCTGCTGCTGACCGGCGTGGGGCCGCTGCTGCCATGGCGAGCAACGTCATTCAAGGCCATCAAGCGCAACTTTGTTTTGCCCGTCGTCGCGCTCTGGGCCGCAGTCGTCCTTTGCCTCGCGGTCGGGGCCAGACTCCGGGGAAACGGCTCGTTGGATTCGGGAAGCTTCTACGCCTTTGTCGCATTCGCGTTGTCGGCAGCGGTGTTTACTGCTCTGGCATCGGAGTTTCTACGTGGAGCCAAAGTGATCTCGCGGCAAACGGGGCGCAATCTGTTTGCGTCGGTCTTGCTTCTCACGCGGCGCAATACACGCCGCTACGGCGGCTATATCGTGCACATGGGTGTTGTTCTCGTCGTAGTGGGATTGGCGGGCGCAGCTTTCAACAGCAGCGTGGAAAGCGAGATGGGGCTCAACGACAAGATCCATATCGGACCCTACACGCTGGTGCAGGTGGGAGCCACACAGGATTCGAATCTGAACTACAACTCCGAATACGCCATGCTCGACGTCTACCGGGGCGAAAAGAGGCTCTTCCAATTGACGCCGGAGAAGCGCTTCTACCTGGCCAGCGGTCAGCCGCAGACCGTCGTTGCCATCCACTCCGTTCCCGAATGGGATCTCTACGTGGTGTATGAAGGCACGAATCCCGATACCGGACAACCCATTGTCAAGGCCCTGCTGAACCCTTTGGTGGGCTGGATCTGGTTTGGGCTGGCGATTATTGTGCTGGGGACATTCGTGACGCTGGTACCGAGCCCGTCCCTGGCCACATCGGCGACGGGCATCCGGTCAGCGCGTAGAGAGCCGACGAAAGCCGCTGTGAAGGGAGGCAACTAATGCGCTCACGCGCTTTTGGGTTTTGGAGGAGAGCGGTGGAAGCGGCCGTCCTGGCCGTCGCCATCTGCTTCTCGATCGGCGCCACGAACGCCAGTTCGCGCCTCGATTTTCTTGATCACCGGCTGATGTGCGCTTGCGGTTGCGCGCAGGTTCTGGGCGAATGCAACCACGTAGGCTGCACGCAATCGGCGCAGGAGCTGACAGAGTTGCGCGCCGACATCGCCGCGGGGATGAGTAACCAGCAGATCTTTGACTCCTTCGTGGCCAAGTACGGCGCCACCGTGCTGGCTGCGCCTCCGGCAAAAGGCCTCAACCTGGTGGCGTGGATTGCGCCCTTCGCGGTGTTTTTTGCAGCGCTGGTGGGGACCACGCTGCTCATCTTCTTCTGGGCCCGGTCCGACAAAAAGACGCAAATGGCCGCAGCAGGAAGGCCTCAGGCAGTTAGCCCCGTGGAACAGGAGCGCCTCATGCGCATTCGCAGGGAAACCAGCAGCGAGGAAGGGAATTGAGCGATGACGGAAAGCCAGGGACTGATTGCCGGAATGTTGCTTCTGTTGGCGCTGGTGGTTTACACGTTCTGGCCCGAGAACGCCTTTGCCGCCCAGAAAGAAAAGACGCGGCTGGACTACCTTCTGGAGCGCAAGGAGCAGCTCTACGAGAATCTGCGCGACCTGAATTTCGAATACCGCGCCGGCAAATATCCTGAAGAGGACTTCGTCGCCCAGCGCGGCTTGCTGGAACGCGAAACGGCCGAGCTGCTGGCCGAGATTGAGCACATGCAGCAAGCCGGAGCGTAGCGCCGGCATCCTTGCCCTCCGGGATTCCCGACGACAGGTCCTTGTCGTCGGCGTGGTGGCTGACGCTCTCACCTGAACAGCAGACCTTACAAATTCATGGGTTCAAGGAACTCGCGGGGCCTGGTCCCGAGCAGAGCAATGGAACCTTTCTGCCTCCGATTTGCGTATGTTCGCTTTCGGACAGGCAATTTCAATTCTGGACGATGGGAGGCGTGATCTGCGCTCGGCCGGAACGGATCACAGCCTTATCTTCGAGGCACTTACGCCGCCGCCAAAATGGCAGCGCAGTTGCACCTGGAGAGGCAACCAATTCTACGCGGGGGGTCTATGAGCAATTTGCTTCAGGATCTTCGCTTCGCTTTCCGCCAGCTCCGCAAGGCGCCCAGCTTTGCCATCACCGCGGTGCTGACGCTGGCGCTGGGTGTCGGCGCAAACACCGCCGTCTTCAGCCTGGTGAATCTCCTCCTGCTGAAGCCGCTGCCCGTGCCCCACGCCGATCGGCTCATTACCCTGGTGCTGCGCCAGAACGCAGGAGCCATCGGAAATGGATTCTCGCTCCAGGAGTACAAGGCCATCCGCGACCAGACCGGGCGCTCGTTCAGCGGCGTGGTTGCCTACAGCATTTCGCTGGAT
>JASHYS010000319.1 GCA_030042915.1 Acidobacteriaceae bacterium | reverse complement strand
TGGTAGCGGAAACTCAAGGTATAGTCCAGCTTCTTGCGCGCGTCCCAATCCTGCTTGGTCATTTTGAAGGAGGAAACAAAGCTGCCCTCGACCGTCTGGCCGGGATCGATGGTGGTGTCGAGCGGCGACAAAGGCGTAAGGTGCGGAACAGGAATGTCGGGATAGGCGATAAAAATACGGTCGTAGTCAGCCTTGTTGGCTGCGTAGCTGGAGTGGATGCCGTCGGGCAGCGTTACGTTGGTGAGCACATTGACAAGGAACAAGGGGTGGTCGGTCTGGTTGTGGATGCTCACCCGGGTAAAGACCATGACCTGATCGACGATTTCCTTGGGCATAGGGGCGCCGGAGGCATCAAGGCCTGAGGTTTCAGTGTGCTGGGGATGCGCCCACACAGAGACGATTTGAGCCGTGGCGATAGGCGGTTTCTGTCCTGCAATTACATAGATGGCGATGGCCAGGGCGACGACAAACGTCGCGGCGATCGCGGCCAGCACCACGTGGCTTGACCCTTTAGTCAGCTCTTCGCCCTTTGCGGCATCGTCGAGCTCCGTTGAATCCTGCTGCAGTAAGCTCATGGGGGAAACCATCCTCGATCTTGCGCCTTCATCTTAGCTCCAACTGAGGACGACAGGCCATTGTTTCCGGGGAGCGGTCTATTCAGAAGTACTTCTCCGTGCAGATACCCAACCCGCCAGGGGCGGCGCACTTACGCTCGCGGCCGCAGGCCGGCCAGAAAGTCCTTTGCATTCCGCGTGTTGAGCACGTCATCGGGCGTGAGCCACGCGCGCCGTAGCTGCTTTACGCCATAGCCCATTTTGCCCAAGTTGGCGGTCCAGTGCGAGTCAGAAGATATGACGATGCGGCAGCCCAGCTCTTTCGCCAGGCGTAGATCGCGATCGTTCAGGTCGAGGCGTTCGGGTGATGCGTTGTGCTCCATGGCCACGCCCAGCTCGCCGGCGCGCTTGGCCACTGCGGCCATGTCGATGGCGAAAGGCTCGCGGCGCAGAATCAGGCGCCCGGTGGGGTGCCCCAAAATGCGCACGTGCGGATTCTCAATGGCACGAAGCGTGCGCTCCGTCATTTCTTCGCGGCTCTGCTCAAAGCGCGAGTGCACGCTGGCGATGACCACGTCCAACTGCGCCAGCACCTCGTTATCGAGAGCCAGTGCGCCGTCGGCGAGAATATCCACCTCGATTCCAGTGAAGACGCGAATGCGGCCCTCCATGGCGCGATCGACGGCATGCACCTGTTTAATCTGCTCCAGTGCACGCTTTTCGTCGAGGCCGTTAGTCACGCCGATGAACTTGGAATGGTCAGTGATGGCGATGTACTTGTACCCGCATGCCGCCGCGGCGTCGGCCATTTCGCGAATCGAGTCGCTGCCGTCACTGTCGGTGGTGTGCATGTGCACGTCGCCCTGGATTTCTTCAACAGAAACCACGTGGGGCAGCTTGTGCGCGGCCGCCAGCTCAATTTCTCCCAGGTTTTCGCGCATCTCCGGCGGCATCCAGTCCACGCCCAGCGCGGCATAGATCTCTTCCTCGGTGGCTGCGGCTACGGTTTCGCCGTTGTCGAGCCGGGCCAGCGCCCACTCGTTCAGCGTGTAGCCCATCTTGAGCGCACGCTGCCGCAGCGTGACGTTGTGCCCCTTTGAGCCAGTGAAGTATTGCAATGCCGCACCGTAGGAAGCGCCGGGAAGCAAACGCACATCCACCTGCAACCCCTGCTCCAGGTTGAAGCTCACCTTGTTCTCGCCCTTGGCGATCATGTTGTAGATGCCGGGATAGGCCGCGACGTGCTCTACCGCAGGTCCGGTGCGTTCCGGCTCGCACGCAGGGCCGGTGGCCAGCAGATCGAGGTCCCCGACAGTTTCGCGGCCGCGGCGCAGCGAACCGGCCGGCATCACTTTGTCGATGCCCTTGAATTTCTTGAGATAGGCGACGATACGCTGCGCTTCCTCGTCAGCCATGTCGATGCGGAATCTTCCTGAACTGCGGCGGTAATCCTCGATGCCCTTGCGCAGCTTTTCAATCTGCTTGTCTCCCATGCGCGGCAGGCCTTTGAGCCTGCCTGCCTCGATGGCCTCGGCCAGCAGGTCGATGCTTCCCACCTGGCACGCGGCCCAAAGCAGAGCAACGGTTTTGGAGCCCATGCCGGGCAGTTTCAGCAGTTCAAGAACCCCGGCTCCATACTTGGCCAGCAACTCGTCGCGCTGTTCCAGCTTGCCAGTGGAGGCAATGGCCTGCAGCTTGGCGGCCATGCTTTTGCCGATGCCGTCGATTTCGAGCAGTTGTTCGGTGTCGGCCGTCGCTAGGTTTACGGTGGTTTGCTCGGCGGCTTCGGCGGCCCGCCGATAGCTGCGGACGCGAAAGCTATCGGCGCCGTCAATCTCCAGCAGATCAGCCGTTTCTGCCAGCAGGCGGGCCATGGCCTTGTTGTCCATGGGGCGGCCCTCCGCGAGCAGTATCGTTCATGGCAGGTGGAATGACCAAATGGGCGGCAGCGAGCAGACACAACGGCGCCAGCACGCGCAGCCGAGCGCTGATCCAATGCCTCAAGAAATTCAATAGAGAAACGAGCCGCACAACCCCATACCGCCGCCGGGGAGGGCAGCCGTTCAGGAACGCCAGTTCTCTCACTCGCGCCTAGGCGGCGTGGTGAGCGCTATCCCGAAAGCGGACTACGGCATCCGCTTGCGGACCCTTCTGGCCCTCGACTATGTCGAACTCGACCTCATCGCCTTCTTTGAGCGTTTTGTACCCGTCCAGTTGGATTGCCGAGTAGTGAACGAATACATCCGGCCCGTCGTCACGTCCGATGAATCCGTAGCCCTTGGCGTTGTTAAACCACTTGACCTTTCCTTTGTACTGAGCCACAGGTTCCTGCCTTCCTTTTCTTTTGCGGGATGCGATGGCCTTACAGGGAAGCCTCCACCGCTTAATGGTAAGACGCTGAAAAGAGAGGAAAGGTTGATCCAGCCGAACGGTTCCACAAAGTGGAACCGCCATTCGGGTTCACCCCACTGTGCAAAAACCCGTGCCGTTCGCCTGCTATTTGCGTTGGGCCGCAATTTCCCGCGAATAGAGGAGAGCGCCGGTCATTGTTTTCCCGTCCAGGATGGCGCCTTTCTCGATCATCTTCAGAAGCTCAGAGAGCTTTACCAGGCGCAGCTCGATCTCTTCATCCTGCTCAGGGTGAGGGTCGCCCGCCTCGAGGCCTTCAGCCAGAAAGACTTTCATCGACTCGCCGAGAAAACCGGGGCTGGGGTAATACTCCACCAGCGGGCGCCATTTTTTTGCCCGGTAACCGGTTTCCTCAGCCAATTCGCGCTTGGCCCCGGCCAGAGGCTGCTCGCCGGGCTCGAGCTTTCCGGCCGGCAGCTCCCAAAGATACTGCCTGGCCGCGTGCCGGTACTGGCGTTCGAGCACGATCCACGGGTCGCGCTTGCTCTTCGAGTTGTCGACGGCCAGAATCACCACGCTTCCGTTGTGCCGGATCACGTCGCGCTCGTTGCGGCGGCCGTCGGGCTCGATCACTTGGTCGTGAACCACGCGGAACAGCGGCCCCTGGAAGACAACCTCAGAGCTCAGCACTGCGGCTGTGGCAACCGCTGCTTTGACCCTCGATTTTCCGGGCGATTTCTTCGTCATTCGCACCTCGAATTTCTCTTTGAGCGCACCTTGCGCTAATTCAAGACGAGTATACGCAGTGCGGTTGAGTTGGTGACCGAGGTTCTGCATCGAACCCACCTGCCGTGTCATCCTTTAAAGAGCCGGACTCCGCACGTGTACGCGGGTACCCTCGTCAAAAAAAGGCAGATGAGCCGCAAGTGAACGAATTGTTGACCGCAGAGTGTTATCCCGTCACCGTGACGCCGGGACAGAGCCGGCTCTTCCTCGACTTTTGCGCTTATGCACTCCATGGCTTTCTGCCTTTGGACGAGGTCCGCAGCGAGCGGCCGCCTCTGCCTGCGCACTGGCCGGAACTGGTGCAGCTGCTGGAAGTGCAAAATCCCTCCAGCGGCGCAGCGCATTCCCTCGAGGTGCTGCGCCAGGGTGCGGGAACCATCCTCACTGGCCAGCAGGTGGGACTGTTCGGAGGGCCGCTTTTTACGCCCTACAAAGCCGCGACCGCCATTGCTCGCGCCCGCGCGGGCACCACAGCGGGCCATCCCCATGCCGCCATTTTCTGGCTGGCCAGCGAAGATCACGATTTCGCCGAGATCAACCAGGTGGCATTTCC
>JASHYS010000318.1 GCA_030042915.1 Acidobacteriaceae bacterium | reverse complement strand
CGCTATCCGGTTTAAGAAAGGCCGCCGGTTCGAATGCCGCTCGCGCCCAGCGATCGTCCCACTCTCCGTCTTGCTCTAGACGAAGGGCAGCGGGTTCTTGGCACGGGTCCGCATCCCGAGCGGGCGCGGCGCGACGCCGAGACGCTGCTGCTGTACGCCTTGCGCGCAAGGCAACCAGAAGCGAACCTGGCGTGGCTGATTGCACATGAGGGCGATACGCTGGCGCCCGGCCGAACTGCTGCGTTTCACGATTTGATTAAGCGCCGCGCTGCCGGCGAGCCGATCCAGTACATTACCGGCGAAGCGGAATTCTATGGGCTGACATTTCAAGTGAATCGCGACGTGCTGATTCCGCGGCCGGAGACGGAGTTGCTGGTGGAGAAGGCGGTTCTGCTCGCCGAGGAGTTGAGGCAATCCGGAGCGATTCCTAATCCACGGATTGTGGACGTGGGTACGGGCTCGGGCGCGATTGCAGTAACGCTGGCGCACGCGCTGCCTTTCACGGAGATCACGGCGACGGAGATCGCGCCGGCGGCGCTGGGCGTGGCCAAAGGCAACGCTGCGCGTCACGATGTGGCCCAGCGAGTACGCTTTCTCGAAGGCGATCTGCTGGAGCCCGTGGCCGGCGAGGTCTTCGATTTCGTGGTGAGCAATCCACCCTATTTGCCGGAGCGGGACCGCGCGACCCTCGACGTGGAGGTACGCGATTACGAGCCCGCGCAGGCGCTCTTTGCTGGCGAAGACGGACTGGACGTATGCCGGCGGCTGATTCCAGAGGCATTCAGTGTGCTCAAAGCCGGAGGGTTTTTGCTGCTCGAGATCGGCTGCGGGCAGCGGGAGGCAGTGCAAGCACTTTTGAAGAAAGAGGGTTTCACAGGAATCGAATTCACCGCCGATCTGAAGGGTATTCCCCGCGTGGCGACGGCGCAGCGGCGGTGAATTTCAATGAGCGCGCCGGGAATGGAAATACTTGGATGATGTGATTTCTAGGGCTTCGGTGCGGGTTCGGGCAGTTGATCGGGACTCGGCGGCTCGCGCTCGACCATGATGATCTGCTTGATCTGGTTGCGATTGAAATGTTGCAGATTACCGCCGATGCGCACCACGACGTCCATCCCAGATACAGAATCGAGATCGCCATTCAAGACGCTGCCGTCCCTCAGCACGATGGTGTCGTAACGCGATGCGCCGAGCTCGTAACTCACGGTTCCTCCGGAGACGTCGTCGGGACCGATTTCGAGGGGGAATGTGCCTGCGTTGAAGCCTTCCTTACTGAATCCAAGTTCGTGCTTGCCGATCCCCACACTGATCATTTTCGGCGTCACGCCGGCATCCACGCCGTCGACTTTGAGGTCCGCGCCTTGAGGCACGGAGTTGACGGTGAGCGTGATTTTTCGCGGAATGTCGGATGGGGCGAGGACAGAAACTGTGGCGGGCACGCCGGAGGCGTTGAAGGAGATCTGGAACTTGGCCTGTTGACTGGGCGCGAGATTGTCTACCTGCATCCAGGCTTCGCCGATACGAACCTGCTTTTTGTCGAATACGTAGACGGAGAGTTTCTGAGTTGGAATGAGCTTGGCGCTGAGATTCTCGGCGATGATGTCAGTGACGTAGGTTCGTTGACTTCCTATGGAGCCGATATCTTTGAACTTGCCGAAGGTGAATCGCAGAATGGGAGTGCCGGAAGCAGGCCAAGTGACAACCAGGCTTTGCTCTGACGCAAATCCAGCAATCGAAAAGGCTATGAGAAGGACGGCAAGGGCAAACTTGCGGCTCAACATACAAAAGTGCTCCCGGCTTGAACGTGGAGGAATTATATCAACGCTATAGATGGCTCGCTGTCAGCGTTTGGTCACGATGCGCGGCCGGTTTTGTTCAGCTCTTTGTAGAAGCCGAGGTCTTTGCCGGAGAGCAGCTTGGTGATGTAGGCGATCTGGCCGTAGTGGAGGGCGAAATGCTCGACCACGTGGTAAACGGCGTCGAGGCCGCTCACGTGATAGCCCTGAATCTCGTAGGTAGCAAGAAGCTCGACGGGCGTGAGCCGATCGAAAACGGCCCTGACCTGGTCGAGCGTGGCGCCGAGCCGCTCGAGAAGTACCGCGGCGGCCAGGCCTCCCTGAGCCGAGAATTCAGCGGGGCGGTTGCGCTTGTCGTCTTCTTTGTTGAAGGACGCGACCAGCCATTGATAGACATTGCCGTTGAGGTGCAACAGCAGGTTGCCGATGCTGTTCGAAGCGTCGTTGGGCCGCCACCATATCTGTTCTTCGTTGAGCGAGGCCACGCATTCCTGGAGCCGCGGCCAAAGTTGGCCGAAGAATCTCTTGCGCGAACAATCGAGGAACAGTGTGGAAAGTTCGGAGTCTGTGGGCGTCATGGAGATTGGCCTTTCGGAGTTCGTGTTTCCCAGGTCTCCAGGTGCGAGAGACCGGGGCACCCATTTTCGTGCTAAATGAGCTCGTAGCCGGCGAACCAGTAGCCGATTTCGAAAGCCGCTGTGTCTACGGCGTCGGAGCCGTGAATCGCGTTCTCCTGAATTGAGCTTGCGAACCTCTTGCGAATGGTTCCCGGTTCGGCGTTGGCGGGATTGGTGGCGCCCATCAGAGTGCGCAGGTCGGCAATGGCGTTTTCCTTTTCGAGGACCATGAGAATAAGAGGCCCCGACGACATGAAGGTGGTGAGGGCGTCGAAGAACGGCCGTTCCCGGTGTACGGCGTAAAAGCCCTCGGCTTCACGCTTGGAGATGGACTGCTTTTTGATGGCGACGATGCGGAAACCGGCCCCGGCCACCTGGGCCAGGATGGCGCCGGCCGACCCATTGCGGACGGCGTCGGGCTTAATAATGCTGAAGGTGCGCTGGGGCACTCGGAATTGGCTCCTTGAGGGGCGAATTTCTTCCTCATTCTATTGTAGTTGCGTGGTCCGGGGTGGCTGGTAGCCGGACAGGAGAAACCCCAGAAAGTGGCCGATCGGCCTTGCGGCGGCCCTAAAACCGGGACGTTTTCGTGGGGATTTTTCCACAAACGCTCTCGTTGGTTACCTCCGTTCAGTGTCCGGCTGAGCAGTTCCATATACCACAAAAGAGGTATGTTAGAGGCCCTTTTCCCCGCGCCAAACGCCTTGTTTTCTGCTACAAATAATGATGTACACGCAAGACTGACGGGCCCGGAGTGAGAAGAAGTCGAATTCCGATGGCCTGATTTTTTGGAGACTCTGATGCTAGTGCAGGTACTCCAGATTTCCGCCTTGGTTGCGATCGCACTTTATCTGGTGCGGTGGCGCAGGAATGTCCAGCGCCGCAATTCGCAAACGTGGGAGACCTTGATGGCGCGGCTGCGCTCGGAGTGGAGCGCCCGCGAGTTGAGCGATCACTTCCTGTGGCAGGAAGGTTTGAGCGCCACCCCTGAAGATGCATGGCAGCGCATGGAAGGTCCCAAGGGCCTTTGGGTGATGTATCAAAATGCGCGCGTCATGCAGGAAATGGCGAACTTCGCCTCAAAACATTGTGAAGCTGTAGACCGCCTGCTGATTGAGACCATTCACAGCGACGCGCTGCAAATTCGCGTTTGCGTGCTGGCGGCTCTTGGGCAGTATGCGTTCAACCGGGCCAGCGAAGGCGTTCGCATCAATGCTTTCCGCGCCGCCGCAATGTATACCGGCATGGCCGCGCGCATGACGCAGTTGCTGCAACAGCACGCCGCAGTCATGGTTCCCGACTTTGTAGCGGCAATGTAAGTTTGGCTTTCCTTTCACGGCAAACAACCCCGGCTCCGGCCGGGGTTGTTGTTTGTGGCGCGAAATTTCTGACCCTCAGGCCGGCATCGATGCCAGAAATTGCCCAATTCTGTCGTACTCGTCCTGGGTGAGGCGGAAGTTGAGGGCTGGCGCCATCTCTTCTACCTGGGCGGCGCTGCGTCCGCCCACGATGGCGGCGGTGATGGCGGGGTTGTGCAGCGTCCACGCTGCGGCCACCACGCCGGGCGTGACACCATGGGCGCTGCCGATTTCGCGCAGCAGCTCCACCAGGCGCATATTGCGGCTGAGGCGCGGCTCGGCGAACTCTTTGTTGCTGCGACGCCAGTCGTCGAGCGGCAGCGCGGCCGCGCGCTGTGGCGTCATCTTGCCGGTCAACAAACCCGATACCATGGGCGAGTAATTGATGACGCCGATGCCGTGGCTTCGCGCGAAGGGAAGGATCTCGGTCTCGACTGCGCGGCGCAGCATGGAATACGGGGGCTGAAGGCTGGTGATGGGCGCGATCCTGAGGGCGCGCTTCATCTGCTCCACGTTGAAGTTGGAGACGCCAATCCAGCGCAGTTTGCCCTGGCGGCGCATTCGCTCAAGCGCCGTCCATCCCTCCTCAATCTCACTGTCGGGATTGGGCCAGTGAATCTGGTAGAGATCGATGGTCTCCACGCGCAGGCGCCGCAACGAAGCTTCGACTTCTTCGGCGAGCGAGTCGGCCTTGAGAGAGTTGTAGATGGTACGGTCAGCGTGCCAGCGCATGGAGCACTTGGTAAAGATGTAAGGCTTGTGCGTGGAGGATTTGACGGCGCGGCCGACGACTTTCTCAGAGTGGCCGAGGCCGTAAACGGCCGCAGTGTCGATCCAGTTGATGCCCAGATCGAGCGCGCGATGGATGGCGGCGATGGAATCGTTGTCGTCCTGGGGGCCCCAGGCGTATTGCCAGTCGCCGCCGCCGATGGCCCACGCGCCAAAGCCGATCGACGTCAGTTGCATGTCGGAGTTGCCGAGGGTGCGCAGGGAAAGTGAGGAGGTCTGGCTCATAAGTAAAAGGATGCCACGGCGGCCCTGACAGGCGCGGAATTCCGTGTGCAGCTGCGGAGTGACGCAGCTTCCTGCCGGCTGATAGGCTTCAGTTGCACCTGAATCAAGCTTGCTGTTCGCGAGGCGGGAGGCCCAAGCCGGTCCGCTCTCGCCGCGTCCCGTTGCGTGATGGGGCGAATGCTGCGGCTCGATCGTTGCTCAAAAATGCCTGGAGGTTGGCCCATGCTGAACAGAGTGCGCTGGGGAATTGCCGCGGCCGGCTTCCTGATGCAGGTGACGCTGGGCGGCGTGTATGCCTGGAGCGTCTTCCGCACCCCTCTTTCTGAGCGCTTTGGCTGGTCCATCTCGCAAGTGACGCTTACCTTCACTATCTGCGTTGCCGTAGTTGGTCTCACGGCGATGGCCGGAGGGTTGTGGTTGAACCGATCGGGGCCGCGCGTTGTGGCTGTGGCAGGCGGGTCACTGTACGGGCTGGGCGTGTTTCTGGCCAGTTTGAGCGCAAACAAACTCTGGTGGCTCTATCTCTCGTATGGCGTGATTGGAGGCGCGGGGCTGGGGCTGGCCTTTATCGTGCCGGTGGTGGTGCTGGTGAGATGGTTCCCCGATCGCAGAGGGCTGATCATCGGCATCGCTGTGTGCGGGTTTGGCGCGGGCGCGCTGGCGACAGCGCCGATCGCAACGCGGCTGATCGCGAGCGTGGGAGTGCTGGCGACCTTCGCAACTCTCGGCATTGCGTATTTTGTTGTCACGGTGGCTACGGGGCTGTTCATGCGCGATCCACCGGTGGGATGGCAGCCACCGGGCTGGGCGCCAGGCGCCGCGCAGGCAGCGCAGCCGACAGCTGACTATACTTTGCTCGAAGCCCTCGGGACCTGGCAGTGGTGGGCGCTGTGGCTGCTGTATTTTCTCGACCTGTCGGCGGGAGTCGCGATCATCTCGCAGGAGGCGCCCATCTTTCGCGAGATTGCCCACGTGAGCGCAATGGATGCGGGAGTGATGGTGGGCGTGGCCGGCATCGGCAACGCCGCAGGCCGCGTGGCGTGGGCCGCGGCTTCCGACACGCTCACGCGGCGATGGACTTTCGTGCTGATCTGCCTGTTGCAGGCGGCGCTTCTGTGGGTCATGCCCGGACTGGCGCCGGCAAGCGCCCTGACACTGGCCACGTTTGTCACGCTCTCGTGCTACGGCGGCAGCGTGGGAACCATGCCGGCGATTCTGGCCGACTATTTCGGGCCGCGCCACGTGGGGGCGATTTACGGGCTGATATTAACTGCGTGGGGATGCGCGAGCGCGCTGGGTCCGTTGCTGATGGCCCACATGCGGGAAGCCAGTGGATCGTATGCTGCAGGATTACGCGCCATCGCGTGCATCCTGGCGGCCGCGACTTTTGTGCCGCTGGTGCTGCGCCCGCCGCAGGCGAAAGCTGCGTGATCGAGAACGGATGGGCGCGCCGAAACCGCAGATTCTACACGCGTCTTTATCCTCTGCATCTAACCCGATTCAGAGGAGATGAACAAAATGAAACTCGCTTTGTCAACGATCTGCTGTCTTGCTCTCTGCTCGCTTGCATCACTGGCGCAGAAGGCGCCGGCGCCGATGAGTGACCAGCAATTCCTGGATCTTGCTGCGCAAACCGACATGGTGGAAGCGAATCTGGGCAACCTCGCGCAAGATGCGGGTTCGTCGCAAACGGTGAAGGATTATGGCCTGATGCTGGCTAACGATCATTCGCAGGACTATCAGAAGCTGCAAGGCCTGGCTTCGCAGGCCGGGCTGACCGTACCCGCCGCTATCGACGAGAAGCACAACAAGTCGCTGATCGGGCCGTTGCACGCGCTGAAGGGGAAGGCGTTCGATCATACGTACATTCACGACATGGTTGCCGGACATACCGATGCGCTCGCCATCTACAAGAAGGAAGCGCGTGACGCGCAAGATCCCGCGATCCGGTCTTACGCGGAAGATACGCTTGTTACTCTCGAGAAACACCTCGACGACGCCAAGGCACTCGAGCAGGGCAAGACGCCGGGAGCGTAGGGCGAGCGGCCAGACTCAATTCAGGAACATCGTCCGGTAGAGCGTGTCACGCTGCACGGGCTTGAAGCCGGCGTCGCGGATGATGCGGCGCAATTCTTCTTCCGTGGTGCAGTTCGATGTGCCTGCAGCGCGCACCACGTTTTCTTCGAGCATGACCGAGCCCACGTCGTTGCCGCCGAAGTGAAGGCCGAGCTCGAGCACCTTCAATCCCTGCGTGACCCAGCTGGCCTGCACGTTTTCGATGTTGTCGAGATAGAGCCGCGAGATGGCGAGGACTTTCAGATACTCAACGCTGGTGGCTTCGTCCCAGCCGCGGCCGCCGAGCGCGGTGTGTCTAGGCTGGAAGCTCCAGGGGATGAAGGCTGTGAAGCCGCCGGTTTCTTCCTGCAGGCGGCGGACGACTTCGAAGTGGTTGACGCGCTGGTCGAAGCTTTCGCCCACGCCGAACATCATGGTGGCGGTGGTGCGCATGCCGAGTTGATGCGCCGTGCGATGCACGCTGACCCAGTCCTGGGTGTCGCACTTGAGGCGCGCGATGCGATGCCGCACCTCGTCGTCGAGAATCTCGGCGCCGCCGCCGGGGATGGAATCGAGGCCCGCGTCGCGCAGGCGCGCGATGGTGGTGCGCAGGTCGAGGCCGGAGTATTCCGCAATGGCAAGCACTTCAGACGCCGACAGGCAATGCAGCCAGATTTGCGGAAAGCGCTGCTTGATGCCGCGAAACAGGCGCTCGAACCAGTCGATCTTGAGATCGGGATGGATGCCGCCCTGCATCAACACGCCGGTGCCGCCCATCTCGAGCGTCTCGGCAATTTTCGCGTAGATGGTCTCGAGATCGAGGATGTAGCCCTCATCGGAACGCGGATCGTGCTTGCCGGCCCGGGGAAGCGGCCGGTAGAAGGCGCAGAAGGTGCAGTACTCGGTGCAGAAGTTGGTGTAGTTGATGTTGCGATCGATGATGTAGGTGACCACGCCCTCGGGATGCAGCCGGCGGCGCACGGCATCGGCCTCAAAACCCAGCCCGATCAGATCGGGGGATTGGAAATAATCGAGTGCCTGCCGGCGCGTGATGGGCATACATTGATTCTAACAATTCAATTGAGTTGAACAAACTCCAGGAGGCGGCGCCGTTCCGGATAGGCGACCCCTCGTGCGCATCGCTGATTCATCCGGGAAATTTTCGACGTGCTCGGGATTTGATAGACTCCGGTCAAGACGG
>JASHYS010000317.1 GCA_030042915.1 Acidobacteriaceae bacterium | reverse complement strand
GCCATGGCCAAAGTTTCCACGTCAGCCGCAGAAGCCCGCACGCTGGGTTTCCTCATCTCCGCCGATCGCATCACCATGAACCGCGAACGGCTGCTGCTCGACGCAAAGGAACAAGCCGCTGCTCTGGCCCGATCCGGCTACACGCCTCCGCAGCCGCGCACGCAAATCCCCGCGCCCGGAACGGCTGCGCTGGCGCTCATGGAGACCGCCATCTATCTGATGGGCGAAGCCGGTTACGCTTCAGCGCACGACCAGAAAGTGGCGCGCTGGATTGCGTATATCCTGGCCGGGGGCCGCGTGACGCCAGGCGCGCTGGTGAGTGAACAGTACCTGCTCGACCTCGAGCGTGAGGCCTTCCTTTCGCTGTGCGGCGAACGCCTCACCCAGGAACGCATCGCGTATACGCTGAAAACCGGCAAGCCGCTGCGCAACTGACCCGAGCGCATCCGGATAAGTTGCAGTTGAGCCTTACTGGGCATAAAGTGCTCGTGAAGGTTCGTCATGGTTCGTGTGCGTTGCCAAACAAGCGGTCTGCCCGGCTTGCTGCTACTTCTTTGTTTTTGCCCACGAATCTCACCTCAGGACTCAGCTCCGAATCCGCTCAACTCGTCAGGAGAGATCGTCGTTGCCGGCCATCCCGCTCCTTACCTCATCCGCCATCTGCCAGTGAGCTCCTTTCCCCAGCTTCCCACGGCTGTGCAGGACGTTCTTACCCGCCGCGGCTGCGTCATCCCGCAGACCTACGAGGCGCATCAGCCTGAAAATGTCGTCAACGCCAGCCTCGAGCGGCCTGGCTCCTCCGATTGGGCGGTCCTCTGCTCCGTCAACGGCACGGTTTCGCTGCTTGTCTTCTTCTCCAGCCATTCTTTCGATCCTGTGGTGCTGGCTACGTCGCCCGAAACCGAGCGCCTGCAGTCCCATGGCGCCGGCAATGTGCTGGGATTCAACTGGGCCATCGACCCTGCATCGCCCCAGCAGATCCATGAGGCGCAGATGGGCATGCGTCATTTGCCGCCGCGTGTCGACCACGACGCTCTCGCCGACTCCATCATCGACCAGCGCACCGTCTACCATTTTTATTCCAACCACGCCTGGACGCTGATCGACACGCAGGATTAGCATCGCTCAAGGGCCGCAGTCCCGATCAATGATTGCCGAGCGCTGATCCCTGCTTCCCAGGAGCTGTCCATGCCCGAAGCCGTTCTCGTCGCCGCTGTTCGCACGCCCGTTGGCCGCGCGCCCAAAGGCGCGCTCTCCACCACGCGCCCCGACGACCTTGCCGCGCTGGCCGTGGGCAAAGCTTTGGACAAGGTTCCAGCGCTGGAAAGGGCCGAAATCGACGACGTGATCCTGGGTTGCGCGCAGCCCGAAGGCGAGCAGGGCTTCAACATCGCGCGCATGGCCGCATTGCGCGCCGGCTTGCCCGTTGAAATCCCCGGCGCTACGGTCAATCGCCTCTGCGCCTCAGGGCTCGAAGCCATTGCGCTGGCCGATCATCGCATTCGCACCGGCGCAGCACGGGTGGTCGTTGCCGGCGGCGCCGAATCCATGAGCCTCATTCCCATGGGCGGCAACAAGCCGAGCCCCAATCCCTGGCTGGCCGAGAATTACCCCGCATCGCTGCTCACCATGGGCCTCACCGCCGAGCGCGTCGCCCGTCACTACGGAATTTCGCGCGAAGATCAGGACGCATTCGCACTGTCGAGCCACCAGAAGGCTCTGGCCGCGCAGACTGCAGGCCGTTTCGCCGAGGAGATCGTCCCCGTCTCCGTCACGACTGCGCTGCCGGGAGCAAAGCCGGGCAAGCCCGAGATCAAGGAGAAGAATTTCGCCGCTGACGAGGGCCCACGCGCCGACACCTCCGCCGAAGCTCTCGCGCAGCTGAAGCCCGTTTTTCACGCACAGGGTACGGTCACGGCGGGAAATTCTTCGCAAACCTCAGATGGCGCGGCGGCCGCCGTGCTGATGGATGCTGCGCGAGCGCGCGAGCTGGGTTTGCGGCCGCTGGCCCGCCTTTTGGGCTACGCAGTCACCGGATGTCTGCCCGAGGAAATGGGCGTCGGTCCCATCACGGCCATCCCCAAGGCGCTGAAGCAGACCGGCCTCACCCTCAACGACATCGAACTCATCGAGCTCAACGAGGCCTTCGCGGCGCAGGTGCTGGCCATCGTGCGCACGCTCGGGCTCGATCCGGCGCGCGTCAACATCAACGGCGGCGCTATCGCGCTCGGCCATCCGCTGGGCTGCACCGGCGCCAAATTGACCGCGTCTCTGCTCCAGGAGCTAAAACGCCGCAAGGCGCGCTACGGCATGGTGACCATGTGCGTCGGCGGAGGCATGGGCGCGGCGGGCATCTTCGAGAATCTGAACTGACACGCCGGCTGTCTTTTCTTCTCCCTACTGGCTATTGGCTACTCCCTAGTTCTTAAAGAACTCCCCGTGCCCGCCGTTGGCCCATGGATCGTAGTGCAGCGCAAACTCGGCGCGGTGTTGCACGCTGGGGTGGTTGTACAGCCAGAACTCGATGAACGGGTTCGGATTTGGATCCTCGAGCCAGGCCTCGCCCAGGACGTTGAACGCGCCCACCGCGGTTTTCTGTGGGTCCGGCACGATGCCGTGGATGGCCTCCTGCCCGTACACATCCGCCTGGTGCTCAAAGTGCCGGCTGAAAGTGTTGCCGGCCGGTTCCAGCAAAAAGCCCGCAATCGAAATCGAAAACAGCAGGACGACAAACCCGGTGCGCGAAGAGAGAGCCGGGGTCCCCGCGGACGGGTCCTTGTCCGTGGGGTGGAGGTCCGTCACGCCCCACTTTGCCCCATTGCGCCGCACCAGCCAGGCCGCAAACGCCGCGCACGCCCAATACACGAAGAAAAGGCCGATCGCGTAGCCGGCGATGATCTTCGGGATATGGTGCAGCACGTAATGGCCGCTCTCATGGCCAAATACGAACAGCACCTGGTCGTCGGGCATGCGGTCGGTGGCCGTGTCCCACATAACGTATCGTTTGGTGGCGCCGATGCCCGCCACGAACGCGTTGATCCCGTTCGATTTCGCGCTGGCCTTGATCAGGTACATGCGGTCGGGAGGGATGTTGATCCCGGTGCGCGCCACCACGGTTTCCATTTTCGCCACCAGGGCGGCATGATGCTCCTCAAGTGGTTCCTGCTGGTAAAAGAGCGGAACGAACAACGGCGAAACGAAGATGGCAAAGACAAGGATGGGCAGTGTGACCACCCAAAGCCCCAGCCAGTAGCGGCGAGGCCAGCGGCGCACAATCCAGTTAAAGAGCAGATAGAGCGGCACGACGAACAGAAGCGCCAGTCCCAGTGTCTTGGCCTGGTCGCCGAACCAGCTCGCCCATCCCTGGGCGCTGATTCCATAGCTGAGCTCATAGTGCTCGCCGATCATGTCCAGCGGCAGGCCCGCCAGTTCGCTGGCAACGATGAAGACGGCGAAGAAAATCAGTCCCTGTACCCAGCGCACGCTTGAAATGCGCTGCGCCCAGGCCTCCAGGCTGGCCCATCCCCGCACCGTCAGGAGCAGCCATAGAAAAACGATGCCCCACAGCGATCCGGCGATGTCGAGAATGTTGCGGATGCGATTGAGGGCAATGGCCTTGGCCAGCTTGTCGGGCGGCAGAGTGTACGCGGGCTGCGGCGCGTTGGCGGGTGTGGCCGTAGCAGCCGCAGCGGAAGGCGGAGCGGATGAGGCAGACGCGCTTTGGGCCGTCAGGGGCGCCGAAATCAGACCGGCGAGCAGCACCGCCAGGCAGATTGCCACGAGCGATAGGCGAAATTTCATGCGGACTCTCCTTTTGTCAGGCAATTCTGCGAAAATCGAACACACAGATGCTTTTACTCGAACCGCTTCGCTTCACGCCAGCAAAATTTTCAGCCTCGTTGACCCACCGGATACTGTCCTCCCTTGGCTTCGCAGCCGCCACGCTGAGCCTCTTGATTTCGTCGGCCGCGCTCCTCGCTCAGCATCCCGTGTCGAAGATCCACCCCACGGTGAAGGATGACCCCGCCCGAAGCCCGGTTCTGCTCGACGCCATGACCTCGGAGCTGGATCGCGCCTTCACCTCTCTGGGCAAAGCCTCCGTTGCTCCATCCATGGCATCCGCGCCAGGGGACGATAAGCAGATCCCGCCCTACTTCCTCAGCTACACGGTCAGCGATGCCAGCTTTGTCACCATCCGCGCCCAGTATGGTGCGCTTGCCGACAGCTCTGCCAATCGCGAGCGCATGGCCGACGTGCAGGTGCGCGTAGGCTCCCCCTCGCTCGACAATACGCACGGCACGCATCGCAGTT
>JASHYS010000316.1 GCA_030042915.1 Acidobacteriaceae bacterium | reverse complement strand
GAACATCCATCTCGGCGTCGCCGTGGCTCTCGACTGGGGGCTCATCGTGCCCGTGGTGCGCCAGGCCGAGCGCCGCACCTTCTCCGATCTCGCGCGCACCATCGCGGATCTGGCTCTCCGCGCCCGCAACAAAAAGCTCTCGCCCGACGAAGTCGGCGGATCCACCTTCACGCTCACCAATGCCGGCGCTTTTGGCGGCGAGTTCGGCATGCCCATCCTCAACCAGCCCGAGGCGGCCATCCTCGCCGTGGGCGGCCTGCGCAAGGAGCCCACCGTGGTCACCGACCCCGAAGGCAACGACTCCATCGCCATTCGATCGATGCAGTCCTTCTGCCTGGGCTTCGATCACCGGCTCATCGACGGCGCCGACGCCGGCAAATTCATGAGCGAATTCAAGAAGGTGCTGGAGAACTGGAACCAGGAGATACTTTAGGCGCCTCGGAGCGCATCGGGCCCGCAGCCTACCTCATCCATCTCAGCTCTTAGGGGGCTGCGCGAGCGCCGTCGAACGCTACTTCTCCAGCTCCTTCAGCTTTTCTTTGGCATTGTCGTTTGCCGGATTCTTCTCGAGAGATTTCTTGTAGTTCTCAATCGCCTGCTGCTTGTCTCCGGACTTCATGTACGCTTCGGCCAGGCTGTCGTACACGTTGCTCGAGTCCGGATGCTCTGTCACGTTCAGCTTGAATAGATCGATCGCTTCGGGCAGGTGATCGGCGTGCATCAAGTCATAGCCCCACTCATTGACGAATTCCTCGTCAAGCTTGAACGTCGCATCCTGCTTCTGGAACGCCGCATAGATCTCGGCCGCGTGGTCGAATCCCTTGTTGTGCAGCTCTTCGCGAAAACTGTCCAGCGTGGCCGGCGTGCCTGTTCCGGCGCGAAAAGTCGCCACCAGAAAGTGCGGCGGCGCGCCATTCTCGGCCGGCGTCTTTTTCAGCCACTCCATCGCCGCGGCGTCGTGCTTCAGATAGGCATCGGTGAAATGCAGCGTGTAGCGCGCCACCCACGCATAGCTCGTCGTCCCGTCAGCGCGCGTATAGTCGGCCTTCATGTATCGCAACGCACTCTTCCAGAAGTCCTCATCGCGCTGAAACATCGAGCTGAACTCACCATGCTCCAGTGCGAGCATGTGCACGGTAATCAGGTCGCCGTGCGTCCACACGTTCAGTGCGTTGCGTCCTGACGACCGGTCAGGATTGTTCGCCGCAGACTCTTCCTCCTCCAGCGTCGTCTCTCCCTGCGTGAAGAACAGCAGCGGAAGCGTCATCTGGTCCGGCC
This sequence comes from Acidobacteriaceae bacterium, assembly GCA_030042915.1. The sequence continues at coordinate 2,909 of JASHYS010000316.1, read as the reverse complement.
GCGCATAGCCCGACTGCTTGATGAGACCGGGGAAGTAGCGCATGGAGCCGTCCAGCGCAAATAGCGCTTTGATGCGGTTATCGCGCGAAGCCGCAAACAGATTCGAGATTCCGCCCCAGCTGAACCCTCCCACCGCGATCTCCGACACGTCTACGTCCGGCAGCGTCGACGCGTATCCGATCAGAAACGAAATGTCGCGGGCCTGCGCTTCAATCCCGGCCACATCTCCCGTCATCTCCCGCGTCGTCGCGCCCATATCCGGACTGGCCAGAACCACGTAACCATGGCTGGCCAGGAACTCGCACAGATCGGCGTTCTCCCAGGGAGTATTGGAAAAGCTGGGAGCATAAATGATCACGGGAAAATGGCCCGCGGTCAGCGGCGCATCGCGAACCGCCCAAAGATGGTCGCCGAATGCTTCCTTGCGGCCCTTGTCCGCGTCAGAGACGTCGCTCGCCTTATTAGCAAAGTCCGTCTCCGTGGTGCGCAGCATTGCGTAATCGCGCACCGTCATCGCCGGTCCCGCAGTTTTTTCCCCCGGGTACCAGATCAGCGTTTGCAACGGACGCGCGCGTTCGACCGTGGTTGGCAGGCCCAGCTCATCCACCGTGCCGCGCCAGGTTCGCGCGTAGTCATACTGGTAGACCACTTTGAGACCCACCGCGTACGGTCCGGGCTTCTCAGTGAACTCGAATCTCGGCGCGCTTTGCGCAACAACGAGATTCGGAACGGCGGCCATCATCAACCACGCCGCAACTCGGGCCACTCGCAACATCGTGCACCTCCACCCTGTGAACTGTGAACTCCCAACTGTGAGAACTGTGAACTCTTTAGATCGGCTTGGGTTTCTGTGGCCATGCTCTTCGCACACCCACGTGCAGCTTCACCGTCTCGCCGGGCTTCACGTAAGCATGGAAATACGCGGTCTGGCCCACCATCTGCCACGGCTGCGGGTCGGAGTCGACAAACCAGCCCTTCGGCAAATCGTATTGCACAACAAACATCATGGGTTTATCGGCAATGTCCTGGAGCACCAAGGTGCGCTCTTTCACGCGCACCAACCATCGTTCGAGCTGGGTGCCCGCGATCTTTTCTTCCCAGTGCTCCGACTCCGCCTGGCTTTCGAGCGAACAGATGGCGGGATCGTAATAGGGCTTGGCCTTCTTCACCGGGAAGCCCTGGCTGCCGGGCAGTACGCGGCAATTCTCATCGACGTGAATCGGCATGGGACCGTTGAGCGCATCCGATCCGTCGTACGGAACCCTTCCCGGCGCATTTTGCGCAATCGCCGCCGAGCCGGCCCACACGGCAAGGTTCAGAAGTGCGATGGCCCAGCCTTTGCTCATGCGCACATCCTAGCATTCGTTCATGCCGTCCAAGCCTTCGCACGCTCTACGGCCTTTTGCCAACGCGCGCGGCGCTCGGCCCGCTCGCCGGCACTCATCCTGGGCTCAAAGCGCACGTCGCCCTTGCGCTCTGCGCGCAATGCCTCGGGGCTATCCCAGAAACCTGTCGCCAATCCCGCGAGGTAAGCCGCACCCAGCGCCGTCGTCTCGGTCACGCGCGGCCTGACAACAGGAACCCCGAGGACATCGGCCTGGAACTGCATCAGCAGATCGTTCACGGCCGCGCCGCCGTCCACCCGCAGCGCCGTAAGAGCCGCGCCGGTCTCGCTGTGTACCGCCTCCAGCACGTCGGCCACCTGGAAAGCTATGGCTTCCAGAGCCGCGCGCGCAATCTGTCCCGGCCCCGTGTCGCGCCGCAGGCCGATCAGCATCCCCGCCGCGTGCGCATCCCAGTGCGGAGCGCCCAGGCCCACGAACGCGGGCACAAACACCACGCCGCCCGTGTCAGCCACGCTGGCGGCAAGCTTCTCCACGTCGGCCGACGCGCCGATGAGCTTCAAGTTGTCGCGCAGCCACTGCACCACCGCGCCGCCGATAAAAATGCTCCCCTCGAGTGCGTACTCCAGGCGCTTGCCGGTGCTTGCCGCGACGGTCGTGATCAGCTTGTGGCGCGACTGCATGAACTTTGTGCCGATGTTCTGGAGCAGAAAGCAGCCTGTCCCATAAGTGTTCTTGGCCTCGCCCTCGTTCCAGCAAAGCTGCCCGAAGAGCGCCGCCTGCTGGTCGCCGGCAATGCCCGCGATGGGCACGCCGCCAAGGTCGAGGCTCGCGGCCACCTCGCCCACGCGCTCGCTCGACCACTTCACTTCAGGCAGCATGGCCGCTGGAACGTCGAAGATGCCGAGCATCTCCTTGTCCCACTCGCCCTTCACGATGTTGTAGAGCAATGTGCGCGAGGCATTGGTCACGTCGGTGACATGCTTTTTGCCGCCGGTCAGGTGCCAGATCAGCCAGCTGTCCACAGTGCCGAAGGCCAGTTCGCCGCGCTGGGCGCGCTCTCGGGCGCCTTCCACGTGATCCAGGATCCACTTCACCTTGGTAGCTGAAAAATACGGATCGAGCACGAGGCCGGTCTTGGCGGAAACTGTTTGGCCGGCTCCGCGCTCCTCCAGTTCCTTGCAGAAGGCCGCGGTCCGCCGGTCCTGCCACACGATGGCCGGATGGATCGGCTTTCCGGTCGCGCGGTCCCAGACGATCACGGTCTCGCGCTGGTTGGTGATGCCGATGGCGGCCACGTCGCGCGGGCTTGCGCCGGCCTTCGCCAGCACATCGTCGGCGCATCCTATCTGGCTGGTCAGGATCTCCATTGGATCATGTTCGACCCAGCCCGCTTGCGGATAGAACTGCCGGAATTCTTTTTGCGCCACGGCAACAATGGCGCCACTCGCATCGAACAGAATCGCCCGCGAGCTGGTTGTTCCTTGATCCAATGCCAAAACGTACGGCATGCGTTCTCACCCTTTCCGGCAATCAGTCAAACACGCGAGGCAGGGAAGCGGCAAG
>JASHYS010000027.1 GCA_030042915.1 Acidobacteriaceae bacterium | reverse complement strand
AAAGACAGCGCGTGGACGCTGCACGTGCTGCGGCAGGATGCGTCGATCGAGCTCTGCGGCCTGCTGACCACGCTGAACACCCAGTTCGACCGCGTGGCCATGCACGGCGTGCGGCGCACGGTGCTCGAGGCGCAGGCTGCGGCGGCACAACTGCCTCTCTGGATCGTTCCGCTGCCGTGGCCTTGCCCCAACGAGGTGTATGAGCAGCGCATGGCCGATGTGTGCCGACGCGCCGTGAATGAGGGCATCGACGCCATCGCTTTCGGCGATCTCTTTCTCGAAGATGTGCGCGCTTATCGCGAACGCAACCTTGCGCCTACCGGCCTGGAGCCGCTATTTCCTCTTTGGATGATCCCCACCGATCAACTCGCGCGCACCATGATCGCGGGCGGCCTGCGGGCGAGAATCTCCTGCGTCGACACTGAGAAGCTGCCGGCGGGCTTTGCAGGCCGTGAATTCGATGAAGCGTTGCTGCGCGACTTTCCACCCGGGATCGATCCCTGCGCCGAGCGCGGCGAGTTTCATACATGCGTCTACGCCGGGCCGATGTTCAAGGCGCCGCTGGCCATCGAAAACGGCGAAGTTGTGACGCGCGACCGCTTTGTATTCGCCGATTTTCTGGTGGCCAACGCCTAATTCTCAAGACTTTTTAGCGCTGGATACAGCTTTCGCCAGCGCGCATATCCCGCTTTGTAGGCGGCGACGTCGGCCGGATCGGGCTCGATGCGCTGCGCCACATGGATAGCCTGAGCACAAGCCTCATCGAGATTCTTCCAGTGGCCAGCCCCCACGCCGGCCATCAGGGCGCAACCAAAGGCGCCACCCTCCTCGGCCACCAGAACCTCGACCGCGTGGCCGTAAACACCGGCCTGAATGCGCCGCCACAGTGCCCCGCGCGCGCCTCCGCCGCCGAGCCGGATGGCAGTGACCGGGATGCCCAGCTCGCCGAAGAGCGTAAACGTGTCCTGAAGCGAGTAGGCTACGCCCTCGAGCACCGCGCGCACAAAATGAGCCGACGTGTGGTTAACACCAATGCACGCGAACGCGGCGCGAACTTCAGGGTCGAGATGCGGTGTGCGCTCGCCCAGCAGATACGGCGCCCACTCCAGGCCCTCGGAGCCGGCCGGAACCTTGGCGGCGGCCTCGCTGAGCGCGTCGTAGCTTTGACCGGCAAAAAATGTGCTACGCAGCCAGTTAAGGCTGAGTCCGGCGCTCTGCGTCACGCCCATCACATGCCACAGGCCGGGAACGGCATGGCAGAACGTGTGCAAACGGCCTTTGGGATCTTTGGTGGGCTTGGCTGTAGCCGCAAACACAACGCCCGAGGTTCCGATGGTGGCCGAAACGCTGCCCGGTTGCAGAACTCCCATACCCACAGCACCTGCGCCCTGGTCGCCTGCGCCCGCGGCCACGGGCGTGCCCGCTTTCAATCCGGTCAGGTCCGCAGCTTTCTGGCTGATGCGCGCGCAAATCTCCGGCGACTCGAAGACGCGCGGCAGCCAATCCATGTCGATTCCCGCTGCCTCAGCCACTTCGCGCGACCAGCGGCGATGCGTGACGTCGAGAAGCAGCGTACCGCTCGCTTCCTGCACGTCGATGGCGAACTCGCCCGTGAGGCGATAGCGCACATAGTCTTTGGGGCACATCACGTGACGGATTTTGGCGAAAATCCCCGGCTGGTGCGCTTTGACCCAAAGCAGCTTGGTGAGCGTGAAGTTGGGCAGCGCAGGATTGCAGGTTAGCTCAATCAGGCGCTCGTAGCCGATCTTTTGCGTCAGCCAGTCGCATTCGGGCTGGGTACGCGTGTCGCACCAGATGAGCGCGGGACGCAACACCTGGCCGGCAGCGTCGAGCATCACGGCGCCGTGCATCTGGCCGGTAAGGGCGATGGCCGCGATGGGCTCCCGCGGCTCGGGCGTCGAAGCCAGCGCGTCGCGAATTGCCTGCTGTGCGGCGCGCCACCAATCCTCGGGATCCTGCTCTGCCCAGCCCGGGTGTTCGGCGCGAAACGGCGCATGATCGCACGACGCCGCGCCCACCAGCTTGCCGGCGCGATCGACCACGACCGCCCGCGTCCCGCCCGTCCCCACATCCATGCCCAGGAACCACATAGCTGCAAACCCCTCGTTCTAAATCGCTTTTCTGCTGCGCCCGCAGCATAGCAGCTTGGCCGCAATCCCGGCAAAGCTACTCCTATCGTTGCATTACCTGACTCTTTCGTGGGTCTGACATCCTCCCAGCAGCGTAGTAGGATTCAGTCCAATCTCGAGGACATCATGGGGATTCAGAACCGAATCATCGTCGGTTTGCTTTTTACTGTGGCGGCGATCACTTGTCTTTTCTATGCCTCCGCAGCTGATGCCGGCGTTCCGCTTAAGGGCATCGATGTCAGCGTGGGTGTGAATCCCGGCGGCAGCTACGCGGCGCGGACTACCGACGCCGGCGGCAAGGCGGACTTCGGTGTCTGGCCGAAGGGGACGTACTCGCTGGATTTCGGGTCGGCCAATTCGCACAGCATTCCCAGCCAGGCTTCCAGCCGCACATCGCGCCAGAAACTGCATGTCGTCATCTCGGGCACAACGGTAGGCAGGGTCGAACGTGACGTAAATGCCGGGCAGTCTCCAGAGCATGCGGCGCCGCTCCAGTTCGCGGTTGACGGCACGCGCCGACTCGTGGTGCTGGTGAGCGCGGCAAACTAGTGTTTGCGCTTCATCCGATCGCAACGCTCCGATGAACCTTTCTTAAAGCCGCCGTACAATCACTCTGAGCATGCGCCAGTATGCGCATGGCGAGAGGCAATTTACGGCTGTGCCGCCTGAGCTTCAATTCTTGCCGTTCGATCCGGCCGATCCCAAAGCGGCGCTCGCGCAACTGCCGCAATCGCCTGCGGTATTTGCGCTGTATGGCGCAGACGCGCACGCCGAGCCGTACATCGGGCGCACGCCGAATCTGCGCGGTCGGCTGGAGCGGCTGCTGCAGCCGTCAGCAAAACATCCGCGTCGCCTGCATCTGGCAGGGCTGGTAAGGCGTATCGCCTGGCGGCTGACGGGCTCGGAGTTCGAGTCTCTGCTCTCGCAGTTTTCCCTTTTGGAAGAGATCTTCGGCGCGAAGGCTCTGGAGCGAATGCACCTGCGGCATCCGGCGTTTGTGCGCTTCCTGGGCAGCAATCCTTATCCGCGCGTGACCGTGACGCACCGTCCCAGCCTGCGCGAGGCAGACTGGGCGTATGGCCCGTTCCCGTCGCGCGCCGCGGCGGAGCGCTATGCCGAAGAGATGCTGAAGCAGTTCCTGCTGCGGCGCTGTACCTTCGAATTGAATCCCGATCCCAGCTATCCTGGGTGCGTGTACTCCGAGATGAAAATGTGCCTGGCGCCCTGCTTTAAGGGCTGCAGCGACGAGCGCTACACCGAAGAGGCCACAGCGGTGGAAGGCTTTCTGGCTACGCGCGGCGAAAGCCGCCTGGTGACGCTGCGCGCGGAACGCGACCAGGCTTCGGCAAACCTCGAGTTTGAATCGGCGGCTGCGTTGCACGCGCAGGTGCAGAAGGTTGAAGCGGTACACGCCCTGGCTGCGGAGATGGTGCGCCCTCTGAGCCGGCTACGCGCGGTGATCCTGCAGGCGTCTGCGAATTTCGACGAAGTGGCTGTATTTCTTTACGAGAATGGGCGATTGCGCGGGCCGGCGGCATTTTCGACTCTCGGCATGCGGATCCAGAATGAGCAGTCGGGGTCAACTTCGCTGTTTGCGCAGCCGATGGCGATGGAAGCGGTGCCGGAAAGCAGGGACCAAGGGACCGAGGGAGCAAGAGAGCAAGCCACCTGGGCCGGGAGCGAGGGAACGGCAGACGCACCTGCCAAAATTCCGCGTGGGCTGCTCGAATCGCGGCTTGAATCTGTGTTGGCTGAGCTCTCGGCCACCCAGGGAGCGCCATCGGCAACCGTCCGCCAGGGACATTTGGCTCTGCTCAAGCGCTGGTATTACCGGCCCGAGGCGAAGCGCGTGGGCGAAATCTTCTTTCCCGATGCAGAGGAACGCTGGCCGATCAAGGCGATCCTGCGCGGAATCGGGCGAGTAGCGGCAGGCAGATTGAAAGCCGCGCCCTCCGCCTCCTAAGTCCCATGACGCAGCACCTGCCCGGTTGCGCTGATACACTGACGGGGCAAGGAGTTACACCCCAATGGTTGAGTTGCTGCCGTCGATCCTTTCCGCGGATTTTGCGCATCTGGCTGATCAGATCGCCGCGGCAGAGCGCGGGGGCGGTACGGCCATCCACGTCGACGTCATGGACGGCCATTTTGTGCCGAACATGACCATCGGCCCGCCGGTGGTGTCGAGCATACGCAAGGTGACCGAGCTGCCGCTCGACTGCCACCTGATGATTGACAATCCCAACGATTACATCGCCGCGTTTGCCGAGGCGGGAGCCAACTGGGTGAGCGTTCATTACGAGGCCTGCCCACACCTGCATCGCACGCTCGAAATGATCATTCACCACGGGATGAGACCTGGCGTGGTGCTGAATCCGGCAACGCGTGTGGATCTGATCGTCGAAATTCTGCCCATGGTGCATCACGTGTTGATCATGAGCGTGAATCCGGGCTGGGGAGGGCAGGAGTTCATCCCGTTTTCGCTCGATAAGATACGACAGCTCAAGGATATGCGGCGCGCGCTGGGTTTAAAGTTCAAAATCGAAGTTGACGGCGGCGTGGCTCACGACACGGTGGCTGCCATCGTCAAAGCGGGTGCGGAGCTGCTCGTGGCGGGCAACGCGGTTTTCGGGGCGGGGCAGCCGGAGCGGGATGCGCGAGCCCTGCTGGCCGCAGCCCGCAAAGCCGCCGGCGAAAGAGCTCCGAGCAAAGGAACGGCCGGAAAGAGTAAAATTCACTGAAAAGCGAAAGTGCAAGCAGCGGAGGTCCAAGGGATCTCCCTTGAAAAATGAGGTAGCATGAACCGCTTCTCCCTGAAGATCGCCGTTGTCGCTCTCCTTGTTCTGTTTCTAGGCGGGATTACAGCCGAAGCCAAGAAGAAGAAAGACAAAAAGGCTTACGACCTGAACCAGAACCCTCTGGCCGGCGTGCAATCGAAGCAACCCGACAAGGAGCTCTACGACAAGGCCATGCAGGCCATGAAGAAGGGCCGCTACGATGTGGCACGGCTCGACCTGCAGACGCTGCTCAATACCTATCCCGAGTCAGAGTACCGGATGCGAGCCAAGTTGTCGGTGGGTGACACGTGGTTCAAGGAAGGCGGATCGGCGGCACTGACTCAGGCTGAGGCCGAATACGAGGACTTTCAGACCTTCTTCCCGAACGCGCCCGAAGCCGCCGAGGCGCAGATGAAAGTGGCTGACATCTACTACCAGCAGATGGAAAAGCCCGACCGCGATTACACCAACGCGCAACAGTCCGAAGTCCAGTACCGCAAGATGGTCAACATGTATCCGGATTCGAGCCTGGTGCCGCGCGCCAAGCAGAGGCTGCGCGACGTGCAGGAAGTTCTGGCCGAGCGCGAGTTTCAGATCGGCAGTTATTACGAAAGCCGCGAAGATTACGTGGCCGCGATCGCACGTCTGGAGACGGTAACCGACACGTATCCGCTGTACTCGAAGAGCGATCAGGTGCTGATCGGCATTGGCGACGCTTACGCCGGCCAGGCACACAACATCGAGATTATGCCTCGCCTGCCCGCTGCGCTGCGCGAACGGCTGCATACTATATACCTTGACAAGGCTGCTGAGGCCTACGGCAAGGTAATTACGCGCTACCCCATGGCTCCGCACGTTGAAGATGCGCGCGACCGCCTGGTGGCGATGAACCGGCCCGTTCCGGAGCCCACAGAATCGGCGATTGCCGAGAGCGACGCCGAAGAGCGCAGCCGGCAGCCGCTGCACTTCACCGACAAAACGCTCGCCATCATCAAGCATGGCCCCACCGTAGTTGAGGCCGTGCACGTGGGCGACCCCAGCCTGGATGACCCAAAGCGTACGTTGGCGCCCGACATCACCAACCAGAACAAAACCATCTTGACCGAAGCGGTGAACCAGGGTAAGCCGCCCGCGCCGGCAGAGGCGGTTACGCCCACCGGCCCCAACGAGCCGCCGCGTAGCGATCAACCTTCCGCGGCCCCGTTGCAGATGCAGGCGCCGGCAGGCGGCAACGGTGTGGGGGTTGAAGTGGTGAGTGCGCCAAACGCCCCGGCTCAACCTGCTGCAGGCGCCGGCCAGCCCGATCCTAACGCTCTGGTGCAACCCGTTGGGCCTGCGAATACCGCATTGCCCGCGGCCGACAAACCGGTCGAAGCGCCCGTCCAGCAAAACGAGATCAAGCCCGGCTCGAATCCGCAACAGACTGCCAGCACCGAGAACGGAAAAGCCAAGAAGCCCAAGCTCGATCAGAGCGAGGATTCCTCAAGCAAGAAGAAAAAGAAGAAGGGCCTGGCCAAGCTGAACCCGTTCTAAGCGCGCAGCCAGTTCAACGATGTTGGGGCCGCAATCGAAGGGATTGCGGCCCTTGTTGTCCGCAGCGGGCCGGGGCGCGGGCGCCTGATAACAGGCTGTCATCATCTGCTAACCTGAAAAGTAGCCTCCGCGATGCGAAAAAACCCTGTATTCACAGGCGTTTTTCTCGAGATTTCCCGGGGCTCGCTGAAGAAAATGCCTCACGATCTTCCCAAAGCCTACGATCCAACCGCCATTGAAGATCACTGGGCGGGCTACTGGGTCCGCGAGCATCTTTTCGCGGTGCCAACGCCGGATTGCGGCACGAATCCGGTCCAGAACCAAGGC
>JASHYS010000315.1 GCA_030042915.1 Acidobacteriaceae bacterium | reverse complement strand
CAAGCTGCACCATGAGCGAACCGGCCGGCGAGATCTATAGGCTGCAGGCGTCGGTACCCACGCCGGACTGCGTTGCCACCAGCCCCCAGTCGGCCATCATCATCACCGCCCTGCGCAATTACGGCATCATCCTGGCCGATAACGGAGACTCCGGCGGATTGATCGGCACACCCGACGCGCGCTGGAACGATAACGATCTCGGGTGCCTCCAAAGTCTGACTCTGGGCGACTTCGAGCCGGTCAACGTTTCCAGCCTGATGGTCGACCCCGACAGCCAGCAAACGCAATAGCCATACGCAAGCCGATAACCCCTAAACCCAAATCCCTGGCCCTCTCGCTCCCTTGTTCTCTGTTCCCCATTTCCTGTTTCGCAGTTCACTGTCAAGCCCCCAATCCCTCCGGCCGCCGCTCCTTCCTCCAGCTAACCTTCTGATTTATAAGTATCTTGCCCCCTCGCTCCCTTGCTCTCTGCCTTTTGCAGATTATTTCCAGCAAATCACTACACTCGAACCTAGCAGTAGTGGAGGGAGCAGGAGCCTTCAGGCTCCTGAATCCTGATACACGCGAAACGCGCGGCTTAGCCGCGGGCCTTCGGGGGCGCCAAAATCGCTCTCGGGGCCCCGCGCAGCGAGCTCGAAAAACGAATTTCGGGCAAAACAAAGGCGAATCTGCCTCGGGAAAAAATTTCAGATATACCCCCCTGGGGTATAGTTTGGAGGATAAACCTTTTAGAATCAGTAAACCGGTCTCGAAACGGCCCTTAAATTGCGCTGTTTTGGGTCTCAAAGCGGGCGCTTTTTACCCGAATTTACCCCCAAATCGGCCATTTCTTGTCGAGTTCGAGACCCGGAGATAGCACCGTGCGAAAGCTGCGCAAAATCGCGTCTCGGTCGTTATTGGCTACCGGCTATTGGCTACTGGCTCCCTGGCCGCACCCACGTTCTGGATCAGCTTTAGCGTCGGCCCAGCCTGATTGATGGTGTAGAAGTGCAGCCCGGGTGCGCCGTTGCGCAAAAGCGTTTCGCAAAGCCGGGTCACCACGCCAAGGCCGAAGTCAACGAGCGCAGCCTTGTCGTGCTCCAACTCCTCGAGCCGCAATCGCACCCAGCGCGGCATCTCGGCGCCGCAGCCATTGCAAAAGCGCATGGTGCTTGCGTAGCTGGTAATGGGCATGATGCCGGGCACGATGGGAATCCTGATGCCCACCTTGCCGCAGCGCTCCACGAAATCGAAGTAGGCGTCGGCGTTGTAGAACAGCTGGGTCAGTGCGCCATCCGCGCCGGCCTCCACCTTGCGCCGGAAATGCTCGAAGTCCTCGCTCGGCCGGTTGGCCTGCGGATGCATCTCGGGATACGCAGCCACTTCGATGGTGAAAGCGTCGCCCTGCGTTTTCCGAATGAAGCTTACCAGCTCGTTGGCGTAGTGGAATTCGCCCGGCGCAGCGGGGCTGAGCGCCGTGGCGGGCAGGTCGCCGCGCAGCGCCACGATGCGTTTGACGCCGGCAGCGCGATAGCGGTCGAGCTGCGCGGCAACGTTCTCACGTGTCGACGCGATGCATGTCAGATGCGGAGCGACCTCAATTCCGGTCTGCTCCACGACGGTGAGCAGGGTTTCGTAGGTTCCGTCCTGATTCGATCCGCCGGCGCCGTGCGTCACCGAGAAATACTGCGGCCGCGCCTCCGCCAGCTGCGCAATGGCGGCTGGCAACTTTGCCGCGGCCTCCGGCGTCCGCGGTGGAAACAGTTCGAACGAGAATGTGAATGGTGAAGCCATGACAATCAGCGAGCAAAGGGAGCAACAAAGCAAGAGAGCAAGAAGGCCGTCTGGTTCCCTTGCTCCGTGCCGGTGTCCCCAACGCGGTGCTTTTGCTCGTTGGGGCGGCTCGCGGCCTTGTTTCCCTCCTCCCTTGGCCCCTTGGTCCCTTTGTCCCTGTTTTTCAGTATCTGTAGTTCTCTGCCTTGAACGGCCCATCCACCGGCACGCCGATATAATCGGCCTGCTTTTGCGTCAGCTTGGTCAGCTTGACGCCGATCTTTTCCAGATGCAGCCTCGCCACCTCTTCGTCCAGTTTCTTGGGCAGCGTATAAACGGCCACTTTGTAGCTGTCGCGGTTCTTCCACAGATCGATCTGCGCCAGCGTCTGATTGGCAAAGCTGTTCGACATCACAAAGCTGGGATGGCCGGTCGCGCAGCCCAGGTTCACCAGCCGCCCTTCGGCCAGCACGAAGATCGCGTGTCCGTCAGGGAAGACGTACTTGTCCACCTGCGGCTTGATGTTGATTTTCTTCACTCCCGGCGCCGCGTTGAGCCGATCGATTTGCACCTCGTTGTCGAAATGCCCGATGTTGCACACGATGGCCTGGTCCTTCATCTTCTGCATATGTTCGAGCGTGATGATATCGGTGTTGCCCGTGCAGCTGACGTAAATGTCACCGCGGCCCAGCGTGTCTTCGACCGTGGTAACTTCGAAGCCCTCCATCGCGGCCTGCAGCGCATTGATGGGATCGATTTCCGTGATCACCACGCGCGCCCCCATGCCGCGCAACGAGTGCGAAGAGCCTTTACCCACATCGCCATATCCGCAAATGACGGCGACTTTGCCCGCCACCATCACATCGGTGGCGCGCTTGATTCCATCGGCCAGCGACTCGCGGCAGCCATACAGGTTGTCGAATTTCGACTTCGTCACCGAATCATTCACATTGATCGCCGGCACCAGCAGCTTGCCTTGTTCCATCATCTTGTAGAGCCGGTGCACGCCCGTGGTGGTTTCCTCAGAAACGCCTCGCCAGTCGGCGACCACGCGATGCCAATGCTTCGGATCTTCGGCGTACACACGCTTCAGCAGGTCCTTGATCACCTGCTCCTCATGATTCCCGCTCGGCGTGTCCACCCAGCGGTCGCCGTTCTCCAACTCGTAGCCTTTGTGGATCAGCAGCGTGGCATCGCCGCCGTCGTCGACCACGAGTTGCGGACCCTTGCCGCCCTTGTGCGTCAGCGCGCGATAGGTGCAGTCCCAATAATCTTCCAGCGTCTCGCCCTTCCACGCGAAAACAGGAACGCCGGCAGCCGCAATCGCCGCGGCCGCATGGTCCTGGGTGGAAAAAATGTTGCAACTGGCCCAGCGCACCTCGGCGCCCAGGCTCGCCAGAGTCTCAATCAGCACCGCGGTCTGAATGGTCATGTGCAGCGAGCCCGTCACGCGCACGCCGGCCAG
>JASHYS010000314.1 GCA_030042915.1 Acidobacteriaceae bacterium | reverse complement strand
TGCACGAAGCTCTCGACCTGCTCACGGGTCGCGTCTTTCAGGGCCCTGGTTCCGCAGAAATCCACTGCGTACGCTTTGACCAACTGGGGATCAAGCTTGTGCTGGCGGATGATCTGGCAGAGCCGGTCGCGCACCTTGTGACCTGAACCGTTGCCATTTACTTTGCCATTCGAGGGTGGACTCGATGCGGGGGCGATCGGACCAGGGTAAGACCCGATCTCCTCGACCGAGCAGATCCCAATGCCATATGCCTTGCGAAGAGCTCGGTTGACCGCACGGGTCTCGGCCATGCGCATCTCGGCGCCCCGTACCCGCAGCGAAACATTCGACGGATCGGCATCGCCGTAGCCGACGAAGCCGCTGGACTCCTTGGACGGGTAAACCGTTGCCTTCATTACAAATCGACCGGCAGCGGAGTCACACATCGAGTGGACGGCTTCGACATTTATTCCCCTGCAACGCTTACGCCGCGCTAAGCGAAGGAGACCGGTGTGTGTGACGTACCAATTGCCATCGATGATTTGCAGCTCGCAAGCCTCAATCGACAATCCGTGATCTCGGCTCAAGACTGTAAGCTGGACAACAGTCTCTTCTCTCAAAGGATTCGGCAGCATTCGTTTCGCCGCTCGGAGGTTCTTCTGCAGAAGCACCTGTCTGTTGTTCGTCCTCAGACCGTTACTCGAGCGATCCTGCTGAGATTGGGGCCCCTTCACGATGCTCCTCCTTAATCCAAATGTCATCCATAAGTTACCTATAGGATGACATAGGGATACCAATTTGTCAACCGGGGGATTCAACAGCGGATGGTAGAATCAGGCCGAAATGACCGCAAAAGATACTAGGCTGACGTTCAGAGTCCGTTCGGAGCTTAAGAAGAAGTTGGAGCGAGTTGCTGCTGCCGAAACGAGAAGTGTCGCTCAGATTTGTGAAGCGTTCCTTCAGGCTGGACTTGCTACCTATGAGAGGGAGGGATCTAAGTACATCAGTCGATTCCTGGCCCTTCGTGATACAACAGTTCGAGAGCGCTAAGTCATCACACAATGGGAGTGCGAAGGTGTCCGAGTACCGTCGGCCAGAGTTTCGATCAGGTCATAACTGTTCAGCCGTCGTGCCACCCGGATCGCCAGACACTTTCTCGTATACTCATCAATCAGTGTCAGCAGCCGTAGTGTTCTCCCATCATGCGTGCGGGCGCCCACAAAATCGTAGCTCCACACGTGACCTTCATGCTCCGGTCGCAACCGTATGCACGACCCATCGTTCAGCCATAACCGCGCTCGTGGCCGCTGTTTCTGTGGTACCTTCAGCCCTTCGCGACGCCAGATCCTCTGCACTCGGTCCTTGCCCACGGCCCAGCCCGCGTTGCGCAGCAACGCCGTGATCCGCCGATAGCCATAGCGTCCGTAGGCGCTGGCCAGCTGCAGGATGGCTCGCGTCAGTTCATCTTCCTCTTCTCGCTGCACCACGCTGTAGCGCTGCGTTCCTCGCCACTGCCCCAACAGCCGGCAGGCACGCCGCTCCGACAATCGATGTCGCTCTCGGGCGTGCTGTACCGCGCAACGGCGCCGTTCGGGGCTTAGAAGTTTCCCTCCGCCACCTCCTTCAGGACTTGCTTCTCCAGCGACAGCTCGGTCACCAGCCGTCGCAGTCGGCTGTTCTCCTTCTCCAGCTCCTTCAGCCGTCGCGCCTGTTCCAGCTTCAGCCCGCCGTATTCTTTCCGCCAGCGGTAGTAGGTTTGTTCGGTGATGCCGGCTTCTTTGCAGGCTTGGCCGGTGCTCTTGTGGTTGGCTAATTCGACTTCGATCTGTCGCAGGGTAGCGACGATCTGCTCCGCGCTGTGCTTCTTCCGTACCATTCTCCAGCTCCTCTTGTACCAGTTTCTCTAACATTCCTCCTGGTACAGAATTTGCCGGTCACGTCAAGGTCATGGAGGCAGAGCGCAGCCTTTTTGCCAAACGAACCCAAGAAGGCTCTTGTTTTCAGAAACTTGAACTTTTCTTGCCGAGATTGGGAATCGATACTTTCCCAAATGGCTCGGTTAGCATGGTGCGAGAGAGTAATCCTCGCCGAATGGGCGGCGAGGGACCGTCCCTTGGGAGAAATCCGACCGTCTTGGCCGGAGATGCGCCAATCGACGAGCCATTGTGAGTTTTGAAATGGGGCGGGATAGAACATAAACGCGAAAGCGAATTCGCTCTCGTGTTCCTCGGGGAACATTTTTCGAACGGATCTGTCACATCATTTTGGAACCGGTCGCGGCTTCTTGATTAATTATAGGAGTGGGAACCGGGCGAAGCGGTTTGCGATTCGGGGCGGCCTTCATAGTCATCCTCCTTGCTGGTCGCGCGGGCGCGGCGCAACAGATCACCCTTCACGGCGGTACCAGTGTGGTTCTTGTGCCCACGCTGGTAACCACCATCGCCGGCGAACCCGTTTTCCGGCTTTCGGCGGACGAATTCTCTATCTACGACAACGGCGTCGAACAGAAGGTCCATCTGGATGAAAGCCTTCAGGGAGCACAGACCTCGCTGGTCGTCGCCGTCCAAAAAGGTCACTCGGAGGACGAAACTCTCGACAAGGTGCGCCGGCTGGGAAGCCTGTTATACCCCATTGTGGGAGACGGCAAAGGTGAAGTCGCGATCGTCCTTTTCGATGACAAACCCGAGCTCAAGCAGGATTTCACCACCAATCTCGACCAGGCGACCAAGGCGCTCAACCAGATCGCTCCCGGAAGCTATGGTTGCGCCGTTCTGGATGCAATCTCCTATTCCATTGGACTGCTCAATGCCCGCGCGCCGGTCAATCGCAAAGTGCTGTTTCTGGTCAGCGGCGCCAACGACGATGGCAGCAAGGCCACCACTCCGGAGGTCATGCGCCAGATCGAGCGCAGCAACGTACTGATCTACGGCGCCACCTACTCGCAGTCAGCGGCTTCCAAACTCGGTCAGACCCTTGCCGATTCTGAGCACCCGGTGAACGTTCTCGGAATCTTCTCCAGCTTGTTGCGCTCCGCTAACGAGAACGTGCCCAAGACGGCTGCCGAGATGTCTGGCGGTGAGTATCTGCCGTTCCACGACGAAAAGACGCTGGAGCAGCAATTGGCTGGAGTCAACAATCACTTCTTCAACCAATACCTGTTGAGTTTCACTCCGAAGAAGCTGTCGTTGGGACAACACTCACTGCGCGTGATCGTTGACCGCGGAGATCTGGTGGTGACCGCGCGTACCGGCTACTGGGTAGGCGAGATATCGCCGAAGGACGAACCAACAGAAAGTGGTAACGCGAGAGCATCACATTAAAGCCGTGTTACAATCTCCGCCTCGGCTAGTAGTGGAACTACAATCCGGCATCATATGGCGACGAAAATAACTCCCATCGATTCAAGCCGGGCGAAGCCAGCCGGAGGACTTTCGGTCACGCCGGTTGTCCTCGATGATCTGCGTCGGGCGTTGGCCGTGATGGAAACGCGCCGTAAGGCAGTGGGTGTTGTCAATCCACGGCCTCCCGGATTGCACAACCGCGCGCTCGAGTTGCTGAAGAGGTTGATGGCCCGGGCGCTGGATTGGTACACCCGGCCACTGCGCGAGTTCCACGCCTCCATCAGCCAGTCGCTCACTGAAGTCTGCTCCGTACTCGAGCATCTGTCCGCAAATGCAGCTGCCCTTGACGAGACACCCCGCCGCCGGCAACTTGACCTCCCGCACGAGCAAGTAAGAAGTTTGATCAGCGTCGAGAATCCCTCGATAGACTTAGGGCGCACGGACGCCGCAAGCGCAATCCTCGGTGGATTGCAACCTTCCGATTCTGTCGACTGCCCGGAAATACGCTTGGGTGATGACCGCACCACCTACATCCTCGGACTCTTCGGCACCGGTCGTTTCTACCTCAACCAACTCATCTTGCAGAATATCGGTGCGCGACTTTTTCGCGACGAGATCCGCCTGTACCCCGGTCCGACATCGGTGATCTCGAGCGGCCACGCTACGCTGAAGTACCGATCGCGCTGGCAGGCGCCGCCGGAGATCACGTGCCGCATCGTGGAAGCGGTTGAGGCGCGCTTCGCCGACTCGATCTTTATCTATCGTCATCCTCTCGACTCGCTGATCAGCAATTGGGTCTACTGGCGAACTTTCATTTGCGAAAACCGCATGATCCGCGGCATCTCCGAGGTCTATCGAAGCTTCGATGACCTATGCGCAGAACTCGACCACAGCTTCGTTGAGTTCCAGTCTTTCGCCGAAGGCGATCCTGATTTTTATGCAGGATTGGACGAACCACGATTTCTCTCTTTCGCGGAATTTGTCGAGGAGTCCGCTTTGCATCATCAATCTGCCAGTCTAGCTTTGCGGCTGGAAGATTTCGCGGTAGATCCGGCGAAGGAGTTCGCCAAGATTACGGAGCTGATGTCCGTCGATCTTGATTGCAGCCGCCTGCGCCTACCCCCTCCTGGAAGCAAACCTTACGGCTATCTGGCTGCCAAAGAAAAGGTGCCGCGCTTCCGAAGCTTTATCGATAGCTTGGACCTAGCGACGACGAG
>JASHYS010000313.1 GCA_030042915.1 Acidobacteriaceae bacterium | reverse complement strand
TCGTCGGGAACCGCGTCACCGCTGACAACCGCGACCAGAGGGCCACTGTGGCGGACTTCGAGCGATGCCGTGTCGGAATCGGTGAGCGGCTTGGGCCAGGGCGGCTGGGCCTGGCTGCCGGCCTTCAGATAAGCGCGGATTGCCTTCTCCTGGGCCTGGGCAATCTGCGGCGTGGGATAGTCGATGATGGTCAGTGTGGCCTCGCCTGAGATGAGCCAGTAGTTGGCGGTGAGGGTTTCAGCGCCGCGGCTGAAATCGACGAGCGATGGCGGAAGAACGCCGCCTGAACCCGAATAGCCGGCCGGGCCGATTGCGTAGTGGGTGGTTTGCCCCTCGAGCCTGGCCTTGGGGAGGCTGGCCAGAATGGGCGGCAGCAGCCCCTGAGCTCCCATTGAACCGGGTAAGCGCGCGATCTCGCGCATGTCGGCCGCAGACATGGGCCCGATCCGCGAAAATTTCGCGTCCACGACGGTCGTTCCCGCCCAAAAAATCACGTGGTTGTGGTCTGAAGCCGCTCCGGTGCCGATCTCTTCTTTGGGCCAGCCGTTCTGGCGGTAATAGGAATAGGCGCCGTAGGCTCCGCTGGTGTCGTTGAAACGCAGGGCGCGCACAGCCAGCGTGTCGCCCTCGCGTTTGTAATTGGCCAGCACGGCCAGCGAAAATCCGTACTCCTTGAGAGCGGCGGCATTGGCGGCGTCAACCTGGGCGGGATCGGTGATTACCTTGGAGCGGCCGGCGAGTTCCCATCCGTCGAAGGCGTCGGGAAAAATGGCTTCGGGCGAGGGCGGCAGGAAGAGCGTGGTGCCCGACTTCTTCTCAGCCGGCGTGGGCTGGTCGGCTTGAGCGCAGGCAAGCGCAGCGCTGGACCCCAGCGCCAGCCCGGCGATGATAACGGCCATCCAACGCTTGAACAATTCGCGGCTCCTGCTCGTTGGCCACGCGCGGCACAACGCCTCATCCATCAGGGTACACGCTTGCAGGGTGGGCTGGCTGCGTGCGCGGACCGATGCAGTCGATTCGACGCAGCAACGCTCCATTTGCGGTTGACGATCGTACAGCTGTCTGAGACGATTCAATCCATAATCACGAACCAAATGGCTAAGACCGAGCAAAAGTTGATCGCGCCCGTGTGGCATACGCTCGTGCTGCTGTTGCTGATTCTGGGCCTGTCGGTGGCATCGTATCTCCTCACGCGGCGGGCTGATTCGGGCGGCGGGATGTCCGAAAAGGCGCGGCTGATCGGTTACACCGCTACGCTCGTCGAGGAGTGGGCATTGGCGGCGTACGTTTACCTGGCGATGCGCGCGCGCGGCATCAGCATACGGACGGCGATCAACGCCAGGTGGGCGAATGCGCGCGCGGTGTGGCGCGACCTTGGAATTGCCATGCTGGTTGCCGTGGGTTTCGTCGCCATTGAGGCGCTGAGCTCGGTGGTTTTTCGCGGCCAAATGGCGAAGGCTTCCCAGAAGCTGGCACATTTGACGCCACATACCGCACTCGAACTGTTGGTGTGGATCGCGCTCTCAGTTTCGGCTGGTTTCTGCGAAGAGTATGTTTTTCGCGGATACTTGCAGGAGCAGTGCCGACGCATGACCGGAAGCGCCGCTGCAGCTGTGATGATACAAGCGTTCTTCTTCGGCGCGGGACACGGGTATCAGGGTTGGGCACCGATGCTGACGATTTTCTTCATCGGGCTGTTATTCGGTGGCATAGTCGCCTGGCGCAAGTCACTGGCGCCCACCATGATTACGCACGGTGTTATGGACACGATTGGGGGCGTCGTCTCCTTTTTGGGACGCGTGACGCACAGGATGTGAAGGGCCGAGTGCCTGAGCTTGAGAGGCGCCCCTTGAAAGCAATCGCACCAGACGGTTCGTTCGCCTGCAGCGCCTACTTCACCTTTCTTGCAAAATCTCCGCTTTTGCCGCCGGATTTGGATTCGAGCCGGATTTCGCTGATGACGATGGCCTTGTCGAGGGCCTTGGTCATGTCGTAAACGGTGAGCGCGGCGACGGCGGCCGCGGTGAGAGCTTCCATTTCAACGCCGGTGGGGCCGACGGTGGCTGCGGTTGACGTGATGCGCACGCCGCCCGAGGCGATTTCGGCCTGCACGTCGACGTGCGTGAGCGCGAGGGGATGGCACATAGGGATAAGCTCAGCAGTGCGCTTGGCTGCCTGGATGCCGGCCAGACGAGCCACTTCAAGAGGATTGCCTTTGGGGTTGGCGGGCAGTGCGGCCAGCACAGCGGCAGAGAGCTGGACAAATGCCGAGGCGGTTGCCGCGCGGCGCGAGGGTTGCTTGGCGCTGATGTCGACCATGGAAGCCTGACCGGAGGCGTTGAAGTGCGAGAGTTGGGTGGGATCGGGCATGGGACTCCTCAAAGAAGCAGAATGCGGACAGTGGCGCCGGCTTCGAGACGCTCTTTCGGAGCGTCTTCAGGGACGACCAGGAAGCAGTTGGCGCAGGCCATGGCAGCCAGATCGCCGGAACCCTCCCAGGGAACGGCCGCGACCTGAGGCAGCGAGCCGGTGAAGGTGCAGGATGCGGGGAGAAAGCGCGTGAGACCGGGCTTTGCCTTGACGTCTCCGGTGAGGCGCGCGAGGGCGAAGCGGGGGCCGAGGGCCATGCGGCCGCCAAGCGCGGCCAGCAGCGGCGCTGCAAACAGCAGAAACGTGACGGCAGAAGAGACGGGATTGCCGGGAAGCCCGAAGAACCATTGCATGGAGCGGCTCTTTTGGAGGAGTTTCGTGCCTGACCGAGGTCTCTCTCCGAAGACCAGCGGCTTGCCGGGCTGGATGCGCACACCGGTGAAGTGGAAGCGCGCGCCAGCGCGGGCAAGGGCGGGCTCGACAAGATCGAATTTGCCGGCCGAAACTCCGCCCGTGATGAGGAGAAGATCGGCCATGGCGGCACGGGCAAGAGCAGCATCGAGAGAGCGGGCCGTGTCGCGTGCGATGGGCAGAATCCACGGCGCACCACCGGCCGCGGAAATCATGGCGGCCAGCATCAGGCTGCTTGAGTTGCGAATCTGGCCTGGAGCGGGCGAGGAGCGGATGGGCACGAGCTCGTCGCCGGTGGCAAGAATGGCTACACGCGGCCTGGCGAAGACCTTGAGAGCCGCGCAACCGCAGGACGCCGCGAGCGCGATCTGTGCGGCGCCAATGGCAACGCCCGCAGACAGCAGTTTTTCGCCTTTGCGCGCCTGTGCGGCGCGGGCCACGACGTTCTCGCCCTTCTCGACGGTGCGCGGCGGCAGAAGCCGGACAGCTCGCGCGGAGGCGCCGGCGGTTTCGACATGCTCCAGCATGATGACGGCGTCAGCACCGGAGGGCACGGGCGCGCCGGTCATGATCTCCCAGACTGCGCCGCGCGGCAGCGGCCCGGATGGAGCATCGCCCGCGCGTGTGGCGCCTGCGACAACGAGGGGTCGATGCGCGGAGGCTTCCGCAGCCCGGCAGGCGAATCCGTCGCGTGTGGAGCGAGGGAAAGGCGGTTGATCGCGATCGGCAAAAAGGGATTCGGCGAGCACGCGGCCAGAGGCTTTGCCGAGTGGGACTTTTTCGACGGGAGGCCGGAGCCGCGCCAGGCGCGCGGCGCGAGCGGCAATCAGAGCGGCTGCCTCTTCATAACCAGGCAGGGCAGAAGTGGTCGCGGAGCGGCTCATGGAATGGATTGTAGAGGGTTATGGAGCAGCTACTCACTCCGGCAACAGAAACGGAAACGCGGCGAGGGCCAACCCAATGGATTTCGCGGGTGATTATTGTTGCGGAGGGGGACTAGTGGAACTGGTTTGCGTGGCCGCTTTCTGAAGAATGGCTTTGACATCGGCTGCATGCTGCCCGCTAGGAGCCAGCTCAAGATACTTTCTGAACGCCGCCAGACAGTCGGGGGACAGAACGATCTTGTTCGAATCGGGGTCGACAGGGGCGTTCATGGCCATACCCTGTGCCTTGATGAAGTAGAGAAGCGCATCGTTGGAATCTGCTTTGAGAGCCTCGTCGGCCGCGTCGATCTGCGCTTCACTGTTCTTTTCCTCGAAAAAGATGACGGCCTGGTTGCGGAGGTATTTGGCGGCATTGGCCGGATCGGCCTTGGCGGCCGCATTAAAGGCGGCGTTGGCCTCGTCAACCATGAGCGTGCGAGCATAAACCTCGCCCAGCCCGGCTTCGGCAGCCCCCACGAGCAGCGGGCGCGGGGCCTGGGCTTTGGACGCGAGATCGAGAGCTTTTTTGAAGCTGGTTTCGGCGTCGAGGAAGTCCTTTGTTCCAACCTGGGCGCGGCCCAGATAGATCCAGAGGCCCGGCTCGGCGGGCTGATCGGCGGTAGCCTTGGCCATCAGAGATTCGATCTCGGCGTATTTCGAATCTCGGATTTCAATGGCCATGGCGTCGATTTCTCCAGCGGAAGCATTGGACGCAAGGGTGTGAGATGCCGTCGTCCGCGCGTTCACGATGTCTTCGAAGTCCTGATTCACGCGCTCGAGATCGGCATTCACCGCGGTGACGACCTGGTTGGCGGCGACGGCTTGTTCATTGGCTGCAGTGGCCTCGCGCAGCTGTTTCTGTGCTTCGGGCGAAAGGCGGTCAAAATACTCCTGGCGCCGCATGTCGATGTCCTGCGCCAGGTCCTGTCCTGCACTGATCTGAACGCCCTGGATGTAGTCGTTGACCTTGCCTTCGGGAGCATCTGCGGTGCGGTAGATGACCATGTACTCGCCGGAAGACGCGTGGCCGGAGTATTCGCCCGTTGGCGAAACCGGGAAATTGTAGCTCAAGGTCGCGCCACCGTCGGTAGAAAGGCTGACGGTGCCGCCGTTCTGGGGCTCTCCCTGGGGATTGATCACGCGGCCGTGAATCCTGCCCATCTCAGCGGCAGCCTGGGCCGGCGAAGCGGAATCCTGCTGGGCAACCGCAGGCGCGAGGGCGAGAGCAAGCAGGCTGAGAGCAATAGTGAACCTGATTGCGTCCGGCAGGCGCGGCCGGGAGATGGGGCACATGCAATGCATTGTAGTGGTCAGAAGCCGCAAATGGCGCCCCAGGTCATTCCCAGTTTTTTTTGGAGCTATGTTAATGGGTTCGGAAAACAAAAGAGGCATCCGCGACAGCGGACGCCCCTTGAGCAGGTCAAGAAAAGAACGTTACTTCGATTTGGGCGCCTTATAGGAAGAGCTGACCTTCTCGCCTGCCTGCTGCAAGATGCCGGCCACTTCTTGAGCGAACTGACCATTGGGCGCCAAATCAAGATATTTCTCGTAGGCCGCGGTGCAGTCGGGTGGAAGGATGTATTTGCCGGTTTTGGGGTCGACGTTGGCGTTCACAATCAAACCCTGGCCCTTGATGTAGTACAGGATGGCGAGGTTGGGATCATTGGGGTTTGGCGCTGCCTTGATGGCCTGATCGGCGGCGGCCACCTGCGCCGGGCCGGCCCAGGCTGCACTCGCCCCATTGTTTTCCTGGAAAAAGATAATGGCCTGATTCTTGAGATAGACCATGGCGTTGTTGGGGTCGTCCTTGGCGGCTGCCGCGTAGGCGGTATTGGCATCGGGCACCTTGCCGGTGCGTGCATAGATCTCGCCCAAGCCGGCTTCAGCCTGACCGACGACGGGCAGGCGCGGCTTCTTTGCAGCATTCTCGAGATCGATGGCTTTCTTGTAAGAAGTGATGGCGTCATCGTATTTCTCGAGGCCGGCCTGTGCGTAGGCCAGCTGGTTCCACAACAAGGGCTCATCGGGCTTGAGGCCGGTGTCCTTGGTCATCAGGCTTGCGATGTCGTTGTACTTGGCGGTTCTGATCTCAGTTACCTTGGCGGCGATATCGGCCTTCGAAGCCGACGATCCCAAAGTCTGGGCCGCAGTGGCGGCGGCAGTGTCGATATCTTTCCTGTCCTGGCTGCAGGCTTTCAGGTCGGCGTTGAGCTGGTTGATAAGCACGTTGGCCTTCACGGCTTCAGCATTGGTCTTCTTCATGTCCTCCAGCTGCTTGCGCTGGTCTTCAGGCAGCTTATCGATGTATTCCTGACGCGACATGTCGACGTCCTGGGTCGTATCCTGCCCGGCGACCACCTTGACGCCGCGGATGGAATCCACAATCTTGCCGGCCGGAGTATCGGGTGCGCGATAGACGACCATATAGGTCCCTGCAGGCGCTTCGCCTGAGTAATCACCGGTATCGGAAACCGGGAAGTTGTACTTCAAAGTCACGCCGCCGTCAGTGGACAGACTCACGGTGCCGCTGCCTTGGGGCTGGCCGGTGGGATTGATCACACGGCCGTGGATCTTGCCTGTGGGCCCGGCGGGGGCTTGTGCATGAGCGGGCGCAAGAACGAGCGCCAGTAGGCCTACGAGGGCGGCCAATGCCAGCCGATGCGTAAGATTGCGTTTCATATCTTCTCCTTGAGAGCGGCGGGCACATTCTACCTGCGGCTCGAAAAAGTTCAAATTCCCAACTACAACGAGCTCCAAATCCATGGTTTGAAGCAAAACCCACGTTAAATCCAAGCCAGCACTGCGCACAAGGGGGGTGGTTGGCGCGGGAGGTAGCCGGCCGCGAGGTCACACTTCTTTGTGACGAGGGGCCCGGTACGTGGGTTGTCCACTGCGCGGCGAAGCGACGAAGCACCGCATGGACCATAGGGGCGATAGTAGAGGGTCGCGCCCGGTAGGGCGTGTGGCCCGTGTCACAGAGGAAAAGCAGCGGGGTTAGCGGAGTTGGCGGAGTCCGCGGCGTTCGGGTTAGCGGGTCAGGAGGCCCTAGAATGAGGGCATGGGAACGGTGATCCGAACTGCAACTGCGGCGGATGTCGCGCAGATTCTTGCCTTTATTCGCGCCCTCGCGGAATTCGAGCGGGCGCCGGACGCAGTAACCGCTACGGAGGAGGGTTTGCTGAGAGATGGATTCGGCCCAAACCCGTTTTTCTACTGCCTGATTGCCGAGCACGACGGCCGGCCGGCGGGCTTCGCCTTTTACTTTTTCGACTATTCGACGTGGATCGGCAAGCCGGGCATTTATCTCGAGGATCTGTTCGTGCATCCGGAATTCCGGGGGCTGGGCATCGGCAAGGCACTGCTCAGGCGCGTGGCGGCGATTGCCGTGGAGAGAGGCTGCCAGCGCATGCAATGGGAGGTTCTGGACTGGAATACGCCGGCCATCGACTTTTATCGCGCCATGGGCGCAGAGCTTCTGGACGAATGGCTGAATGTGCGCTTGAGCGGCGAGGCGATCAAGCGGTTGGCCGAGGGAGCGGGAGCGGATAACGGCTCACGCGTTCGCCAAACAGCCGGCGGCGGGATGGGGCAGCCCGGCGCGGGGAAAGCACCGTGAGGATCAAGGTGATTGGCGGGGGGCTGGCGGGACCTGAGGCAGCGCTGACGGCAGCGCGGCTGGGCTGCGCGGTGGATTTGTTTGAGATGCGGGCCCTGGTAGACGGTAAGCCGCGGCTGACACCCGCCCACCAGACCACGGACTTCGGCGAGCTGGTGTGCTCAAATTCGCTCAAGAGCGAAACACCCTGGACGGCGCCGTGGCTGCTGAAGGAGGAGATGCGGCGCGGGCGGTCAGCGCTCCTATCGATTGCCGATGAAACCGCGGTTCCGGCAGGGCACGCGCTGGCCGTGGATCGCGTGGAGTTTTCGCGGCGCATTACGGAGGCGATTGCGGCCGAGCCGGGGATTCGCGTGGTGCGCGAAGAGGTCACTCACCTCGACGATTCGCTCGTCCAAAACGAGAACCCTGCGAAGTGCGACTGCACGATTGTCGCTACGGGCCCGCTGACCTCGGATGCGCTGAGCCGGGAGATCGAACGGCTGACGGGAGCAGGGCATCTGGCGTTTTACGATTCCATCTCGCCCATTGTCGATGCCGAATCGATTGATATGGGGCGGGTGTACTTTGCGGCACGGTGGGACAAAGGAACTGCGGACTACATCAACTGTCCCATGGATCGCGCGGAGTATGAGCGGTTTTACGAAGCCCTGCTGACGGCGGAGGCGGCGGAAGAAAAGGAGTGGGAGAAGCTCGACTATTTTGAGAGCTGCCTGCCGATCGAAGTGCTCGCCCGGCGCGGGCGCGACACGTTGCGATTTGGACCGATGAAGCCGGTGGGACTGCGCGACCCGCGCACCGGCAAGACCCCCTGGGCCGTGGTACAACTGCGCAAGGAAAATCTGCGCGCCGACAGCTACAACCTGGTGGGATTCCAGAACCATCTCAAGTTCGGCGAGCAGGCGCGCGTGCTGCGCATGATTCCGGGGCTCGAAAACGCGCGCTTCCTGCGCTACGGGCAGATTCATCGCAACACGTATATCTGCGCGCCGGCGCTGCTGGACGAATGCCTGCGGCTAAAGCATGGCTCTTTCGGGGCGCCTGCAGAGCCGCCCACGCTTTCGCCAGGAAGCCAGCGAAAGGATGGGGCAACCGGGATCTTGTTTGCGGGGCAAATCTGCGGCGTGGAGGGCTACACGGAATCGATTGCGACCGGCATGCTGGCCGGGATCTACGCGGCGGCAATGGCGCGCGGCGACGAGCCCGTGCCGGTGCCGAGGGCTACGGCCCTAGGGTCGCTGGTGCACTACATTACGCACGCGACTGCAAGGAACTTTCAGCCCGCCAACATCACGTTCGACCTGCTGCAGCCACTGGAGGAAGAGATGCGCAGGAAGGTGCGCGACAAGCAGGAGCGGCACCGGCTGCAGTGCGAGCGGGCGTTGCAGGCGTTCGAGGAGTGGCAGGCCGCGGCAGCCGATCGCCGGCATGCCCACGCGATCGAGGAGGCTCAGCGCACTTAGCTTGGAAATCGGCAGCGTCGCGCACCCTGGTGAACGGAACCGGACGCATGGAAAATGCGTAACTCTGTGGTACGCTGTTTCGTCGCGGAAAGGAACTTATGCAAGCCTTCTCGGCTACGGAGGCTCTGTCGCCTGCCATCAATCGCACCAAGAGCTTGCTGTTCGAGCCCTTTCAGTGGGGAACGTTTCTGAAGCTGTGTTTTGTTGCCGTGTTCAGCGAGGGTTTTTCGAAGGGTTTCAATTTCTCGCATCCCAGCTTGCCAGATCACACGCACGATCATACGGCACCCGCATTCCCCACTATTCCCGCGTTGCCGCACATACATCCCGCGTGGATCGTGGCTTTGGCGGCCATTGCCGTGGTCCTTATTGTGCTGGCGCTTGTCATCTTCTATCTATCCGTTCGACTGCGCTTTGCGTTGTTCGAGTGCCTGATCCGTCAAAACCGGTTCATCGCGCCGGGCTGGTATAAGTACCGTTTCCAGGCCTTCCGATTTTTCCTGCTTTCGATTGTGGCGGGGATCGTTTTTTTCGCCGCGGTGGTGGCCGTACTGTTGCCTTTCGGCTTGGGAATCTGGCACGTTTTCCAGCAGAGCCAGACAGGCGGGCCGTTCCCGGTGGCAGGGTTCCTGGCCGTGTTTTTGCCGCTCATTCCATTGATTCTTCTCATCGCCCTGACTGCCATCTGCTTGCGCATCATCCTTGGCGACTTCATGCTGCCGCACATGGCGCTCGAAAACGCTTCGGCGGGGCAGGCGTGGGCCGCCGCGCGTACGCGCATCAAGGGCGAATGGGGGCGTTTTCTGCTCTTTGGACTGCTGCGCGTTGTGGTGCCGATGGCCGCCGTCATCGGATTGGCGATCATTCTCTTCATTCCCTGCATCATCGTCTTTGGCGCGCTGGCTATCGCCATGGCCGCCGTCTATGCGGCTCTCATCAGTCACGCCGCGATCCCGCTCCCGGTGATTGGATGGTTTCTCGAGGGTTTCCTGGGTCTGATCATGTTCGGCCTCGGCTTCCTGCTGGCCATCTCCCTGGGCGGCCCCATCGCCATCGGCATGCGCAACTACGCGCTGCTGTTCTATGGCGGCCGCTACCAGGCGCTGGGCGATATTCTCATTCCGCCGCCTGCGGCAGCCCCAATGATGCAACCCGGCATCGCTTGAGCCGTGCGGGCTTTGGCTGCACCCTACGGGATTCTTTTGAAGCGCAAGGGGGAGTGCGCTCTCCGATGCTGCGTGACCGCCGCGGCGTTGCAACGCGCTTCATTTTGACACTAGACTTAAAAGGGAAACGCGGCCTGTGCGGAAGTGGTGAAATGGCAAACACACCAGCCTTAGGAGCTGGCGCCCAAAAGGCTTGCGGGTTCAAGTCCCGCCTTCCGCACCAACCTCTTTAAAGGGCGGAGCCCCTATTTGAGCCGCGCTCCCAGCGGCACTTCTTCAAGAAATCCGGCGAGTACCGGCGCGCCGTCGTCGAGCGAAGCAGCCAGGAGCATGCCGTTCGATTCCAGGCCGCGCATCTTGCGCGGAGCCAGGTTGGCCACCACGACAATCTTGCGGCCGACCAGCTTTTCGGGTTCGTAGTGCTGCGCGATGCCGGCCAGGATCTGGCGTTTCTCGTAACCGAGATCGATCTCCAGGCGCAGCAGCTTGTCGGCCTTGGGCACGCGCTCCGCCACCACGATCTGCGCCACCCGCAAATCCACCTTCGCAAAATCGTCGATCGAGATATGCTCCTGAGCCGCAGCGCTCTCGTTCGTCCCCTGCGGCGAGCCCGGAACCAGCGGCGCAGTAACCTGGCGTACTGTGGCCGTCTCCACAGGCTTTGTCGCGCTAGCCTGGG
>JASHYS010000312.1 GCA_030042915.1 Acidobacteriaceae bacterium | reverse complement strand
TCTTGCATCTCTCAAACGGTCACTTCCCAGCCTTTCTCGTAGCTGCGCGACCAGTACTTCATGGCTTCAGAGTCGTCGACGATGTGCGCGGTTTGCGGATCGATGCGCAGCATGCGGTTGACGAACCACGCAATGTTCGAAAGCAGAAGCATGGTCACGGTGACATTGGCGACGGGGATGGGCGAGTTGAGTTCTTCCTTGCCATGAATGGCGGCGATGAAGTTGGCAAAGTGGGCGTCGGTCATCGTGTCGGCGCCAACGGTGTCTGTCGTGGCAGTTTCATGGCCGCTGCGATAGGAGTCCGTCTGTTTGCCCTTCCAGTCGAAGACGTCGTAACCACCGCGGTCGATGACCACGGAACCCTTGGTGCCCATGATCACCGACCCGCGGTCGCGATCGTAAAGGCGCATGCCCTGGCGGCTGCGTCCTTCCCACGAGATGAGCTTGTCGGGATACTCGAAGTTGGTAATCAGCGTATCGTAGAACTCCCAATCATCCTTGTCCTGATAACGCCCGCCGGAGGCAGTGACGGCGTGCGGATATTCGGCCTGCAGTGCCCAGCGGCAGACGTCGATTTCGTGAGTGCCGTTGTTCAGAGTTTCACCGGTGCCGTAGCGGCGCAGCCAGTGCCAGTTGTAGGGATGAATGTTTTCGCGGTAATCGCTGCGCGGCGCAGGTCCTTGCCACAAATCCCAGTTGAGCGCGGCGGGTGCGGGACCGGGCTTGCCGTACATCGTCGAACCGCGCGTGTTCGCGTACCAGGCCTTGGCCATGTAGACGTCGCCGATGAAGCCGTCGTGAATCTTCTTGATCATCTGAATGGTGTAAGCCGAGGAGCGTTGCTGATCTCCCACCTGCACCAGCTTGCCGTATTTTTTTTGCGCCGCCACCAGCAGCTCGCCCTCGCGCGGATTCTGGCTGGACGGCTTTTCGACATAAACGTGCTTGCCCGCCTTGAGGCCGAGAACGGCCATGGGAGTGTGCCAATGGTCGGGCGTGGCCACGGTAATGGCGTCCACTTCCTTCGACTCCAGGATGTGGCGAAAATCGCCTTCGGCTTTGGGTGCGTAGCCAAGCTTCTGCTCGGCCTTGGCAGCAAATTTGGCGAGCATGCCGGAATCGACATCGCACACATAAGCCACGCGGGCGGTTTTGCTATTGGCAAGCAACGACGCCAGGTGTGCGCCGGCGCGGCCGTTCACACCGTTGCCGTGAATGGCGAAGTTCAGCCGGTCGTTGGCGCCGAGAATCTGCGCGTAGCTTTTTGCGGTGGAAGCCAAAGCCGAGCCGGCTACGCCAGCCGCCAGGCCGTTGACAAAGGATCGCCTTGAAATCATGGCAAGCTCCATTTCGCGTGGGTGCTAAAAAGAGTGCAAGCTCCGAATCGATACGGAGGCACTATTACTAACGTGCAAACGGCTGTAACTAACCGTCGCGGCGGCGTGCAGTCAGACAGGGGGTATTGTGTTTGGCCCGTCTTGCCAGCGCTTTCGCGCCAGCGGCCGCAGCCAGCACATTATATCGTTCTTAACGAGACCACTGCCGCGAAGGCGCCGCCGGTAATTCTCGGGCTGGAAGCGGCAATTGGTGTGGCAAATGCTTCAGAAAATAGGCCTGATTCGAACCGGTTGACGCCACCGCTTACACTGAGCTGATGTGGCGCGAAAATGAATGCGGAGGGGCTGTAAACTTGCGCCGTAACGAGGCGTCTACCAAGGTGATGGCAGCCAGCACAGCAGTCAAGCCGCTGACCGTCGAAACGGCCAGCGCCGCCGCTGCGCAGGAGTTTGCCCGCATCGTCGAGAGCCACCGGCCGCAGATTTTCCGCTTTCTATTGGCCTCGCTGCGCGATGTGGATCTGGCAGAAACACTGACGCAGGAATGCTTTTTGAAGGCGCACCGCAACTGGCAGCATTTTCGCGGCGACTCGACGGCAATGACCTGGCTGATGCGGATTGCCATCAATCTGCAGAAGGACTACTGGCGTAACCGCCGGATGCAGTTCTGGAGGCAGACGCGGACCAACGCGGTGGATCTCGACGAAGCCAGCGAATGGCTGCCCAACGGCGAGCGCACCGTGGAACAACAGCTGTTGGCAAGGGAGCAGGTGGCGCAGGTTTGGAAGGCAGTGGGAAATCTGAGCGAGCGGCAGCGTACGGTGTTCCTGCTGCGCTACGTTGAAGAGCGGGAGTTGAGCGAGATTGCTGAAGCAACAGGATTGAGCGAGGGCACGGTAAAGGCACACCTTTCACGCGCACTGGGTCGAGTGCGCGGGGAGTTGAGAGGTACACGATGAGCTTGATGAAAAACATTACGGATGAGATCGACGATCCTCGGGTCGCGCAGGCGCTGAAGCACTTCAAGGCGAGCGTGGATGCCTGGAGCGACGCAGCGTACCACCGGCCCCGCAAGGCGGTGAGCATTGTGCGCCGTGGCTGGCGGCTGGCGGCGAGTTGGGCGCTGGCAGGCGTTCTGGCGGTGTGCGCCGTGGCAGGCGTGGCATACGAGCGGCAGCATCGGCAGGAGCTGGCGCGGATAGCGGCAGTGAAGGCTGCGGCGCTGAAGACACAGCAGCAGGCTGCTGAGCAGGCGAAGGCGGCTGCCGAGAAGGAGCGGGCGCGTTTGGAGCAGGTTGACGCGACCAAGGTGAACGCGGGGCAGTATGGCAATGCGCAAGATGAGGATCTGCTCGCGACGGTGGATAGCGATGTGTCGCGGCAGGTTCCGGCGGCAATGGAGCCGCTGGCGCAGTTGATGGACGACAACGGGACACCGGACAACGGAACACAGTAAAACGGGTCTTAGTTCAATAAATAACTCGAATGAAGGCGCAAAAAGAGGGGACTACCCCTTAGCGAGGGACAGAAGGAGCGCACGATGAATTTGGGACGATTGGTTTTGGCGGTAGCCGGAGTTCTGATGGCCGGAGGGCTTGCGGTTGCGCAAGGGCCTGATGGGGGAGGGATGGGGCCGGGATTCGGACAGCATCGGCCTCCTATGGAGCGTTCGTTCGGAGCGGGCGCGCACGGGCAATGGTGGAACAATCCCAACATCGTAAAGCAACTGAATCTGACCGACGATCAGCGCAAGGCGATGGACGGCATTATGCAGGATCACCGCATGAAGCTGGTTGACCTGCAGGCCAACTTGCAAAAGGCTGAGATCGCGCTGGGGCCGTTGATGAAGGCCGATACACCCGATCGCGGAGCGATTGAATCGCAGGTTGACAAGGTGGTGGCGGCGCGGGGTGACCTGGAAAAGGCGAACGCACGCTTCCTGCTCGACATCAGGATGCAGTTGAAGCCCGACCAGTGGAAGCAACTGCAAACCATGCACCAGAACCGGATGGGGCACGGGCCGATGGACGGCCGTGGCCGGGACGGCTGGGGACAGCGTGGACCGCGGCCGGGTATGGGCGGACCGGGCGGTCAGTTCCACGGACAGTTCCGCCATCCGCAGGGCGGTCAGCCGCCGGCGAACGCGCCTCAGGGAGCACCTCCGCCGGCACAGGCGCCTGCTCCTCCGGGGCCTGGTAGCGGCGACGCTCAGTAATTGCGGCTGGACCGATCGCGGCGGTTCCGCGAGCAGCTCGGGTTTAAGCACGGTTCTACAAGGCAAAGAGCAAACACGGTTGATCGACAGACCGTTGGCGGCATGGGGATTTCCCCTTGCCGCCGTTTTTTTGCCGCGCGCCCGCTCGGAGAACGCGAGCGGCTGAACGTGCGCGCATCCCGCCGCGCCGATGCAGACGCGCGGCGATGAGCCATACCGTTTCGATACCATCAGGATGAAGGGAGCCATTGGTGCCCACTCTTGCTTCCGCCGATTGGCTGATCCTCCTGATCTACGCCTTCTTCGCGCTGTCCGCAGGCTTCTCGCTCGTGCCGGGCATGTCTGGAAGCCGGGAATACCTGCTGGCCGGCCGCTCGCAACCGGGATGGCTGTGCGGACTTGCCCTTCTGGGAGCGAGCCTGGGTGCGCAAGAGGTGATCGGGATGGGCGCCGCCGGCGCGCGTTACGGATTGGCGAGCATGGGCTTCTTCGCGCTCGGATCCATTCCCGCGATGCTTTTCGCGGGCTTGTATCTGATGCCGGTTTTCTACGGGTCGAAGCAGGGGCCCGCGACACAAAGTACGGCAGCACGAACCATTCCGGAGTATCTTGGACTGCGCTTCGATGCCAAGACGCGCGCGCTGAACGCCTGCCTGTTTGCAGCGGCGGGCATTTTCAGTGCGGGAATTGCGCTTTGTGCCATGGCGCGCATCTTTGCGGCGTTGCACGTCTTCGACAATCTCGCAGCGGAGTTGCATTTACCGCCCACGGGAGCTTTGCTTTTGTCCGTTGCGCTTCCGGCGCTGCTGGTTCTTGCATATGTTGGCTTGGGCGGTCTGGCGGCGGCCATGTACAACCAGGTGCTGCAATTTTGTTTGCTGGTGGCCGGACTGTTGCCCATGGTTCTGCTGGGACTAAAGAGAGTGGGTGGATGGAATGGGTTGAAAGCTGCGGATCCGGCCGGCTTTCTGCACGAGTGGAGCGGTGTGACCGGCGCGGGCGGTCATGGCCTGGGAATCGGCGCGGTCGCGGTTGTGCTTGGCGCAGGCGTGGTTCTGGGCGGCGGGGCCTGGTGCACTGACTTCAGGCTGCTGCAAACAGCGATGGCGGCGAAGAACCTCATTGCGGCGCGCAGAGCTCCGCTGATTGCGGCGGCGCTGCGCGTCTTTGTTCCCCTCATGCTCGTTCTGCCCGGCTTGATCGCGATCGGCTTGCCAACGCCGCACACAAGCATCATGGTCCGCCACGAGAATGGTGCCATCTATCACGACATCACCGTGGTCTCGCCGGCAGCGGAAGCGGGCGAGGGGCTCGTTCCGGCAAAGGCCGACCCGGCGACGGGACAACCGGTGATCGCCGCCGACGGCCGCACCGTAATCGATTACGCAATGACGACGCCGAATCTCTTGCTGGAGTTTCTGCCGTCCGGCTTGCTGGGGGTGGGGCTGGCGGCGCTGGTGGCCTGTCTGATGAGCGGCTTGGCCGCGAGCCTGACCGCGTTCAATGCCGTCTTCGCATGCGACATTTTTCACCGCTTTCTGCGCCAGAGCGCAAGTGACATCCAGATTCGCAAAGCAGGACGATGGGCAGCCCTGGGTGGAACGGTGCTTGCGATTGGAGTCGCATGCGCTGCGACGCGATTCGTGAGCCTGCTCGATGCAATGATGCTGATTTTCGCGCTGGTGAATGCGCCACTGTTTGCCGTACTGCTGCTGGGCGCCTTCTGGAAGCGCACGACTGGCCACGGAGCCTTCGCGGGATTGCTTGCCGGCCTGGCCGCCGCGCTTTTGCACCATGGCACCGCGCTGCCGCAAGGCGAGCAGCCAGGAATTCACGGCGGATGGATTGCCGTGCTCCATCATCCCACGAGCGAATTGGCGCTGGAGCTGGGAACGGCGGCTTTCGCATTCCTTGTGAGCCTGATCGTAACTGCGGCCGTGAGTTCATTCACGAAGGCAAAGCCTGAAAGCGAACTGGCCGGGCTGGTGCACTCGCTGGTGCCGCGCGAGCCGGCGCAGAAGAAGTGGTGGAAGCGGCCGGAGGCGCTGGCCGCGGCTATTCTGGCGGCAGCGCTTGTGGTGAATCTGATTCTGATTTGAGCGGGAGCAGCGATGAGCAAAAAGGCACTGGCGAATGTGGCGACACCTCAGGCAATGCACGTGGATGCGCGCATCGGCATTGGGATGTTCTTCACGCTCACCGGGACCATCCTGACCGCGTTCGGCCTGTCTACACGCGACAACGCCACGGCCTATGCAAAGAGCCTGGGTATTGATGCCAACCTGTGGTGGGGTCTGGCGCTGCTTGCATTCGGAATCCTGATGCTGGCTCTGGGAAGGCGCGGGCAAGCGAGAGCGGAAAAAACAGGAAACACGAGCAAGAAATAGAAAGCGTTGCTCGTTGATGCCTTTCCTATTCCCTAATCCATGTTCCCTGTTTTATTCAATCTGCGCAAGAAAGCGCATGGTGCGGTAGTCGAACCTGTAGGTTTTGAGCTGGTCGAGGGCATCGATCCCCAGCACGCCATAGACATCGTCCAGGGCGGCCGTGCCCAGCGGCTGCGTAAGCACGCGAATAAAGTGAAAATCGACCTCCGCATTGCCCACAACCAGAGGAACAGTTTCGGCCACGTAGGTGGGCTGCGGCGGGGAATAGTGCAGCGGGAAGGTGTACATCTCAGCTTTCGCATTATTGAATTCCGCCGCGTGCTCGTCGAAATAGCGCGCGGTGAGATAGGTAAGCTGGCTGCCCACGTCAATCGAAAACATCCGGTCGTAGTACTCATCGGGAGAACGCGCAGAGAATTCAGAGCCGCCCGGGCGGCCAAGGGAGGTGATGATTTGATCGCCATCGAGGTAGAACGGCGCGCCCGCAGTCAGCAAATCGCCGGGCGCGGGATCGATCTGATTCGCAGGCTGCACCTGAATAATGTTGTCCGTGACCGTAATGCTCCCCATGGCCGCGAGCGCGGGGTAGCCGAGAACGCCCGTCACCTGATATCCCGTCATGGGGAAGTAGTAGTCAGAATCTTTGAAGACAAATACCGTCATATCGTGAAAGGTAAGCCGGCCGCCGATGTTAAAGCGCGGAATTATGGCGGCGCGGAGCTGGATGGGATGCCCGGTGAGAGTGTGGACAGTGACCGACTCGTCGGAGACTTTGAGGCCGGTCTCCCGCGCCGTGGAATCCGCCACGAGATTGAAAGGCAAGGTTGGGTCAAGCATCCAATTGCGCTGGCGCGATTCAACGTACACGGGAATATCGAGAAGTCCCAGGGAATCGACGCTGGCCCGCATCGGAAAAGGCTCGCACGGCTCGACGGTCATGGGCGGGTTGTCTTTTGCCAGCGGCAGCAACTTGAGCGGCAACTCGATCTCGTCCAGCTGCTCGGCGGTCAGCTTGGCGTGCAGGCGCGTATCGAGCGTCTCATATTCCTGGGCAGCCTTGGCCCAATCGCCCATGCGGAGGTAGTCCTCGCCGAGAGCTTTGCGTATCAGCCATTCGTGTGCCGGGTCGCCGCTCGCCGCCACTTGATTGACCAGCGGCTCGAGGAGCTGGATGGATTGCGCGACCTTGTTGGCCCGGTTGGCCAGCAGGCCGCGGTAGAACTGCGCCTGATCGGATGGAAGCTGTCCCAGTTGGGCAGTCACGCGTGCGTACTGGTGATCGGCGAGTAAGTTCTGAATTCGCTGGTCAAGGGTGAGCCCGCTCGTCGATCCAATTTGGATTTGCGGGCGCGTGTCTGGCTGTTGAGGCGAAGGTGGCTTGGTGGCCGCCGCGGGCGATGAAGGCGCCGGCGCCGCTGCCGGCTGCGACTGCTGCGCGACCAGCGGGTTGGGCCGCAAAGCAAGCGCCACGGCGAGGCAGACGGCCACCAGGGCCACACGTTGCACCGGGCGCGGCCAACGCCAACTGGGTTTTGCGGTGAGTCGACGGACGGGGATCATCTGATAACTCGAAATTATCAGATTTTTGACGGACCGGATGGGCAAAGTTTGCCTTCGTTAACTCAGGAAATCTCAGCTTTGCAAGGGCTTAGGCGGCTCAAGTCATGGCCATTTCGTCACGCGCTTTTAAGACGCTCTTTATGCCATCGCCCCTAAACTTGAGCTGAACGATGAAGCGAAAAGTTGTCGCACATTACGAGATTCTGCGGCGCCTGGGCGCTGGAGGCAGTGGGGTGGTGTACCTGGCCAACGACACGCTCCTGCAACGGCCGGTGGTGCTGAAGATGCTGCGCGCCGGATCGCTGACCGCCGAGCAGGTGCGCTCGACCATGCTGCGCGAGGCGCGGCTGGCTTCGGCCATTGAGCATCCCAACGTGTGCGCCATTTACGAAGTGGGCGAAAGCGGCGCCGAGGCGTTTATCGCCATGCAGTTCGTGCCGGGACAGCCGCTTGACAAGCTGATCGAGCGCGGGCCGGCCA
>JASHYS010000311.1 GCA_030042915.1 Acidobacteriaceae bacterium | reverse complement strand
TTTCCACCTTCATGGTGACGAGGACGGTGTGCATGGCGTCGACCACAGGAATCACGAAGTTGTGTCCCAGCGCCATGGGCTGCGACGAAGCGTAGAACACGCCGGTGAGCAGATCGGTGAGGCAACCGTAGATGGGCAATTCCACGTGCTTGGCCTGCCCGTTGACCATGTTCTTTTCGTCGAGGATGGACTTTGAGCCGGGATAGTCAACGCGGAGGGTGGAGTTGATCTGGCGGCGACCCTCGACAGTCTGCTTGTCGAAGTCGAAAGTGCAGCCGCGGGCACGGTCGAAGTCGGACTGAAAATTGTCGGCAACGTGGAACAGCATGTTGATGGCGCCGCTGGTGTCGGCTGAGGCGGCGATGCGCTCGCGATCGCCCGCCGCTTCAAAATGGATGACTGCGGTGCCGGCGGGGAAGACCCTCCAATCTACGGTGTAGGTGAGGGTTTGCTTTTGCGGAAAGATATAACCGGGGCGCGGTGGAGCGAGTGGGACCGTCTGCTGGGCATGCAACGCGGCCGCAAGCATGAGACCGCACAACAGGGTGACTGCGTTCCTGCGTGTCTTCAATTTTCGGCACGGCTCCTTGTGAGATGGCCCGACCCTCTCGGTTGGACTTTGCGAACGCGAAAACTGCTCACCAGGTCCGGTGCAGAATGGCCTGGAGCACCGGGCGCAGAAGAAGCAGGCTCAGGTACAGCAGTGCGGCCCCTAATGCCGCATTGTACTCGCGGTGTTTGCGATAGAGGGTGAGGGAAAAGCCGCCATTCGACGCGGAGGTAACTGCTTGGGAAACGTCTGATAAGTGTTTCGCGTGCTCAGGTTTCCAGGGCGTGAGCCGGGGCAGCAAGCGGGGCACATGGCGGCGATAATCATCGAATTCGGGGAAGGTGGCGCGCAGGAACTGCTCTTCGGCGGCGATGACGGGAAGGTAGATGGCCGCGAACGCGGCAGCAAGCAGCAGCGCCACGGGCCAACTGAGAGCGGCGAGCGCGAAGCCGGCCGCCAGAAGCATGGAGCCGAGATAGAGGGGATTGCGCGTGTAGGCGTAAGGGCCGGTGACCGTGAGTTCGCGGTTTTTCTTGACCGTGCCCGACGCGGCAGCGCGCAAAGCCAGGCCGGGAACGACGAGAACGAGGCTCCACGCGATGGCAACGGGCTGGGATGGACGCGTGGCGGCGAGGTAGAGATAGACAGCCGCGATGACGAAACCCAGGGGTACGCGGATGCGCCGCGCAACCTTCTGCCAGCGCTCCGCGCCTCGACTTTTTGGAGGAGAGGAGTGCGGGGTCATAGGGCGCGCTCCGCGTCGAGCAGATCCGTGGCGGCGAGCACGTCGTCAGGCGTGATGGTGAGCAGGCCGGCTTCAGGTGCGGACCGGCGGGAGTGGTCGCGGCGGCTCTCGGGACTACGCAGGACCCGGGCGCGGGTGCCGAAGGGGCCGTTGCGGCTGGGATCGGTGGGGCCGTAGATGCCGACGACGGGACGACCGAGCGCACTGGCGAGATGAAGCGGGCCCGTGTCGCCGCCAATGCACAGGGCGATGCGGCGCGTGAGGGCGATCAACTGCGGCAGGATGGGGCTGACGGGAACGGCCGCGCCGCCGGAGGCGATGGTCTGGGCGAGCAGCTCCTCGCCCGGTCCGGCGTTGACCAGGACTCGGAGGCCGCGCTCACCGAGACCGTGAGCGACATGGGCGTAGCGCTCGGGCGGCCAGCGCTTGGCGCCCCAGCCGGCTCCGGGGGTGATGAGCGCGATAGGGCGCAGATCGCCAGGAAATGTGGCGGCGAGCCAATCGCTGCACCAGTTTTCGGCGGCGGGATCGAGGGGAAGCAGCGGATCGGCCGCCATGAGATCGTCGCCGGCAACGGCGCTGGCAAGCTCCACATCCTGCTCGATGACGTGCGCGCCGTGCGTGGTTACGCGTTCAGTGAAGAGCCATCGCGCCGGCCACTCACGAGGTTTGGACTCGCCGATGCGGCGACGGCAGCCGCTGATGCGGCCGATGGCGGCCGAGCGCAAGGCGCCCTGGAGATCGAGAACCGCATGATACTGTGCGGCGCGCAACTCGCGGCGCAGGGACTTGATTTCGGCAAATGTCGTGGCACTCAGCGGGCGGCGTTTCCACGCACGCATGGGAGCGAAGTGCACGCGATCGATAAGAGGCATCGCAGGACTGCGGCAATTGTCGATCGCTGATCCTTGCTCCCTTGCTCCCTCGCACCCTGCTTTCAGCAGTGGCAGCCAACGGGGTTCGACAACCCAGCCAATTTGCCAATCGGGATGAGAAAGGCGCAGAGCCGTGACGGCGGGAAGCGCGTGCAGGATGTCGCCCATGGCGCCCATGCGGACCACGAGCAGACGGAAGTTGGACTGTGCGTGCAAAGAATGATTTTCGCACAGGGAAGGAGCGATCGCGTGAAGCCTGGAGTTCGGAGGTGAGGGTGCTCTCGCCCCCACCCTAACCGGAAAAGCAAAGACCCGATTAGGATGGGGCAACCGGCCCGGTCATTTCACTTCTTTCGTTTACTTCGGTGCTTTATTCAGTTGCAGGGCGGCTTGGCCAGATCCATGTTCCAGGGTTTGTCGGTTGGGACCTGGAGGGGCTGCTCGGGACAGTAGCCGACTACGCGAAAGCGCACCTCGATGGTCGGGGGCTGTGGCACCGGCACCCAAACAAGGAAGTTGCCCTGTGCGTCGGTCTGCGTGGTTCC
Source organism: Acidobacteriaceae bacterium (assembly GCA_030042915.1). The sequence continues at coordinate 17,104 of JASHYS010000311.1, read as the reverse complement.
CTCGATTTGGTCAGGCGTCTTATAGACGTCGACTTCGACTCCCGCGATGGGCAGGCTGGTGAGGCGGTCGGTGACTTCGCCCTTGAACACCCACGGCGGAGGCGGCGGAGGGGGGCGCAAGGCGTAGCGAATGCCGGCGCCGATCAGAATGACGGCACAAAAGGCGAGCACTGCAGAGAGCCTGCGCCGGCGCGTGAGCGGCCAACCCAACGCGGGCTTGAGCTTGGCGGCAACCACTGCGGGGTCGGCCGTGGGGATGCCTTGAATTTCGAGCATCTGCGGCAGAGGCGTAGTGTCGAGCAGCCAGGGCAGCACGGGTTTGTGTAGGGCTTCGGCGCGCGAGTATTCGAAGGTGATGAATTCGTGGCCGAGGACGTTTTTTGACCAGCACAGGACGAGAGCGCGCGAGGCGCGGATGGAGCGCTCGAGGCGCCGCTTCCATTGCTCGCCGGGGTCGATGGACTCGGTGTCGAAGAAGACGCGATAGCCCAGCTTGCGTAACTCGTCGCGCAGCGGGGCTACGCGTTCCGTGTCGGCGCGGGAGTAGCTGAGGAAGACGTCGTATTTGGCCATTAGTCCAGAAATCTATTCTTGCATTATCGGCTCAAGTTGATGCAAGGCCGCGGTGATGCCGGCAGCGTCGCCGCTCTGAATGGCGGTGAAAAGAGCAATCCAGGAATCGCGGCCCGGGGAGAAAGCAGGCGCGGACGAAAGATAATGCAGGGTGCCGGAAAAAGTAAACGCATTTTTGCGGACGCCTGCGGCGAGCGGCAAAAGCGCCTGGTCAGAGGCAACAGCCGCGCTCCTGTCGCCCGATCCCCACTGGCAGGCCAGTTCGAGTGCCTTGCGCACCAGGATGAAAGGAGGCGAAAGCGCGCTGTCGGGCAGTGAAGCGGATTGCTGAAGGCAGACGTCGAAGCGGGAAGCGGTGAGTGCGGCCTCCATCAGGTCCATATGGTTGCCCAGGGATGAATCGGCCCGGACACGCTGCTGGTCAAGTTTAAAGGCCTCGTCGAAGGCGAACAGTTCGTCATGATCGATATCGCTGAGTTTCTGGAGAATCACGGCGAAGTTGGGATCGACTTCGAGAGCCGACCGATAGGCAGCGGCGGCGCCGGCAAAATCTCCGCGCGCAGCCTCGACCTCACCCAGGCTGTCCTCAGTCTCTGACCAACCGCCGGGCGAGTCGGTCCGGGTGAAAACTTCGAGCGTATGTTCGTAGGCCTGCGCAGCCAGGCCGAAGAAGGCGGCAGCCTGATCGCCGGCGGCAAGTATGCCCTGGTCGCGCAAGGCAGTTCCGAGCTGGTATTCGTTCACCGCCCAGGCGGTCGGGGAGTTCTGTTTTGTCCGCACCTGGAGGACCTGTTGATACGCATCCACCGCCTGGCCCAGCAAGGCGGCAGCATGGGTGCGGTCGGCGGTGGAGTGCTCGGCCTCGTGCAGCAGCGCGTTGGCCAGGTGGCTCTCGCTGACAGTCCAGTCCTGCGGGAGTCCTGCGCGGGTGCGAATTTTGAGCGCGTTCTGGAAGGCCTGGACCGCCTGATCGAAGAGAGGAAGTGCCTTGTCGTCGGCAGCGAGCTGTCCTTCGGCGTCGAGAGCGGTGCCGAGGCCCGATTCTGCGTCCGCCCAGTCCTGCGGGGCTCCGGCCGGAGTATAGATTTCAAGCGCCTCGCCGTAAGCCTGTACCGCGGCGGCATCGAGAGTGACCGCTTTATCGTGGGCTGCAAATAAGGCTTCTGAAAGCAGAGCGAGGGCGAGACCACATTCGGCGCGGGCGTGGTCCTGGGGCAGTGCGGTTTTGGTTTCGACCCGCAGCGCGCCCTCGTAGGCCTTCACCGATTGATCGAGCAGGACGGCGGCCTGGGCGTCGCTGGAACGATCGCCGAGCTGCTGAAGCGTATTGCCCAGGTTATATTCGGTGGCAGCCCAATCCTGGGGAAAATCGGCCTGGGTGCGCACCTGGAGCGCGTCCTGATAGGCCTGCACCGCCTGGCTAAACAGGGCGGTGGCCTTTTCGCCGACTGAGCGCTCGGCCTCATCGGACAGCGCGATGCCGAGGTCGTTTTCAGTGTCTCCCCAATCCTGCGGCAGGTCGTCGCGGGTGCGCACCTGGAGCGCGTCCTGGTAGGCCTTGACCGCGCGGTCGAGCATGCCCATGGCGGCGTCGCCATCGAGGAGTTCGCCCTGCTCCTCAAGCACAGAACCGAGCTGGCTTTGCGTCCTTGCCCAGTCCTGAGGCGAGTTGGCCCGGGTGAAAACCTGGAGAGCGCTTTCGAACGCCTGAACCGATTGAGCGAGCAGGGCGCGCGCCTTGTCGCCGGCGGCGTGCCGGCTCTCATCGAGAAACGCATCGCCAAGGTTGGCTTGCGACAAGGCCCATTGCTGCGGCAATTCGTCTCTGGTTTGCACCTGGAGCGCGTTTTGAAATGCCTGCGCGGCCTGCGCAAACAGATCGGCGGCCTTGTCGCCGCCGGCGCGGTCGGCCTCGTCGCTCAGAGCCTTGCCCAGGTTGTTTTGGGTCTTGGCCCAGTCCTGCGGCAGATCGGTCTTGGTTTCGACCTGGAGCGCGTTTTGAAATGCCTCGATCGCGTTGCCCAGCAAAGCGAGCGACTGATCCCCGTTGGAGTGGGTTGCCTGGTCGTCGAGCGCGGCGCCTAGATCGTCTTCGGCGGTGGCCCACATTTGCGGCAGAGCATCGCGGGTGTAGACCTGAAGCGCATTCTGAAAGCTCTCGACGGCCTTTTCGAGCAAGGCCTCGGCATTGCCGCCGCTGCGGACGCCCTCGTCAACGTAGATGCTGCCCAGGTTCACTTGCGATTGCGCCCACTCCTGGGGGTAGTCGGCGCGGGTGCGCACCTCGAGCGCCTTGGCGACGGCCGCAGCCGCCTGATCGAGCATCGACATGGCCTTGTTGCCGCCGGCCAGTTCGCCTGCATCTTCATAGGCAATCGCGAGGTTGTTCTGCGTCGAAGCCCAATCCTGAGGAGAGCCGGCTTTGGTCTGCACTTCGAGCGACTTTTGAAACGCCGCTATGGCCTGGCCGAGTAGCGCAGCCCCTTTGTCGCCGCCCAGGCGCTCGGCCTCACTTTCGAGCGTGTCGGCCAGATCGTTCTGGGTCTTCGACCACTCCAGCGGAGAGCTAGCCTGGGTATCGACCTGGAGTGTTTTCTGGAAGGCGTCAACTGCCTGACCGAGCAGGGCGATGGATTTGTCGCCGCCGGAGCGCTCGCCTTCTTCAGAAAGCGCAATGCCGAGGCTGCCCTGGGCGGCTGCGGTCATATGCTGGTCGCCGAGTGCGAGATATTCGTTTTGCAGAAGTTGAAAGTCGTCAGCGGCCTGCGCGAACAAGGCAAGGCTCTGGCCGGCGGGAGCGATTTCGCCCTCGCACCAGCGGGCATCGGCGGCGTAGAAGAGGGCCTGAAGCCACAGCACGTGGATTCCCTTGTCGCCGGGATGCTTTTTGTACTCGGCCTGGGCGACGGATTCGGCATTGTCGAGCGCCAGCGTGGCTTGGCGATACTGCAGATTGAGCTGATGGGCGCCGGCCGCCTGCTGAGCGTCGTCGAGCAACTGGCGCAGCGAGGCCCGCGCCTTGTCGACAATCGCCTGCCGGGCGGCCTCGAGTGCCTTCTGCTGCGCCTCGAGCGTCTGTTCCTCCGAGTCTTCGTCGCCGAGCTGCTGCTGATCGGCTTTGCCGGCCTGGGTAAAGAGCTGTGCGGCGCTGGCGTAATGCTTGAGGGCCAGTTCGGCCAGGGCCTTCTGCTCGGTGGTGGCGCGGTCCGATTGCCTCTGGACGTTCTGGGCCCATTGCTGCACCTGCTGATCGACTTGCGCGGTCGAGAATCCATTGACCTGAGCCCATGCGGCGATGGATGCACCGAGATCGGGATTCTGATTCTGACTGGCGGCGCCCTGGCGCAGCGCGCTCACCTGATTCTGCAGGCTGTTGACCTGAAGCAGCGCGCGATGAAGCAGGGCTTCGATCTGCGCCGGTCCAAGCAGCGCCGGAGAGCCTTTTGGAAGCAGACTGATGACGATGGTGGCCGAGAGCGCGGACAATTGCCCGCCCGCGGGCTGGTAGATCACCAGATCGCCGGCGCCACTGACTTCAATGTGCAGATCGTTTTGCTGGGCGGCATCGGGCGAGACCTGCAGCAGCGCCTGGCCCTGGGAGTTGGTGACGCCGCGGGCATCGGTGACGTTCTGGAACATGACCGAAACGCTGACGCCCTTTACCGGTTGCGCGGGCTGAGGCAGAGCGTTGACGACAACGACCGTGACTTCCTGTTGCGGCGCAGGCTTCTGCGCGATCGCCGGCCATGCCGTGGCGCATGAAATAAGGAGAGAGACAAGGAGTGCCCGCCGTGATGTATTTGCCACCGCGACCTCCGAGCGGCTCGGGGGGACTTCAAAAAGAGGCTTGACGTGTAGGCTAGCACACGGCGTTTACGCGATTGTGACCGAAGCTGGACTAAGCGACACGCCCGATGGCGTGCCCTGCCGGCTCAGCGCAGAGACTGCGGTAGGAAGGTTCCCCGCCCTTTCTGCGCAAGGCACTGAAGGATGGGGTTCCGCAGCTTGGGGGTCATGCATCGGGTCACCGCTGGAAGAGGTCGATGGGCTGGGTGAAATCGGTGACGCGGATGGCCGGGGCGAGCGCAGGGTACTGGCGCTGAAGTGCGAGGTACATCTGCCAGGCGGTGCGGCGGTAGCTGAAGTGGCCGGCCGGCGCGGAGCGGAGCTCGATGATGTATTGGGCTTCAGCGAAATCCATTTTGAAGAGCGAGCGGATACGCGTGGCGAGGGGCAAAACGTAGGCCGCCGATTGCTCGGCTTCGGGAGCGGGCGCGGCGGCAATGGCGGCAGAGGCGTGGTGAGCGGACTCGACGGCAGCACGGTAGTGGTCGAGAACGCCGGCGGCGGCCAGGATGTCGAAATCGTTGTTGGGGCCGGCGGGAAGGTCGCCGGGGCCGGGCGTTTCGTAGCCATGATGCGCGGTAAAGCCCTGGATGATCTGGGTGCAACGGCGATGACGGTGCATGTCGCGGAAGCCGCCGATGTCCATGAGGATGTCGAAGCGGAGGGCAGCGCCGACGTGGAAGGCGCGCAGGACTTCGTCATGGCGGCCGCGGTGCTTTAGCCCCAGCTCCATGAGTTCCAAAACCCGTGAGCCCGGGAGTGCGGCGACGAGGTCGCGGATCTGACGATAGGGACGGTGACTTACGGAGTAGAGAAGCGTGGCGGCAATTTCGACTTCGAGGGATTCGGTGCACTCAACGAGATCGACGCGAGGGGAGGGTACCGAAGGCAGGTCTTTCAGAATTTCCGTGGCGGCCTGCGTGAGTTCGACGCGGGACTGGGTGAGGTAGGGATTCGGCTGCGCGTATTTGACGAGGGTGGGCGCGGTGCGGACGTCGCGAGTGAAGAGTGCGGCGGCTTCGGCGACGAGCGGAGCAACTTCGCCGCCGGTTGCGGCCAGCTTATCAATAAAGGATTGGGCGGTGGCGGCGTTGAGGTTCCAGGCGGGAGTGGTGGCAGCTTCTCGGAGCTTTTCGCCCAGCAGACGGATCTCGGCTGCGGGATGGGAAAGCAGGCGGGAGACCTGGGTTTCGAGAGTGCGGGCACTGACAATCTGGCCGAGCGAGGTGTTGGTGGCCAGCGGCAAAAGGTAACGTGCGACGTCGAAGGCGCGGGCACGGAGGGTGCGTTCGTAGGTTTCGGGCTTCAGGGATTCGGGGCGCGGGACGCGGGCGCGAAGCAGGTCGAGGACGGCGGCGGCGACGCCCTGATAGGCGGCGAAGAGACTGTCGATGGTTTGGGAATAGAGCTGGGCAGTGGCCAGATCTTGCCCAAAATCAGGGAGATACCAGCCGGACTCGAGGAAGTTCTGGTAGCGGGTGGAGCGCTCCTGGCCGTCCCAGCGCGGTTCGTCAACGAGGACGATGGCGGCCATGAGGCTAAGGCGCTCGACGGCGAAGGCAATATGGGCGAGGTCGGCGATGGAGCGGTGACCGTATTGAAAATAAAAGGTGTTGAGGAACTGCTCAGCGCGCTGGGTGCTGATTTCGGCCAGGGACTGGCGCATGGAAAGCGCGGAGCGGGAGTACTTGGCCATGCCGAAGGCGAGGATTTCAGGGTCGGCGCCATGGACGGCGAAGACTTCAGTCTGGTTATGAGCGGAGGGATGAGGTAAAGATTCACTGGACATGAGGATGCTCTCGCGGACAGAATACGGCATGAGGGAGCACCCGCGCGTTCGGACTGCGGTGACCCCCAACGGGTGATGAAACGCCGCGAGCCCGAGCTCGCAGGAGAGCGGGAGCGCCCGGACGCACGGGAGTAGCCATGCGGGAGTTTTTGGTGCGAACGTCGCACAAGCCGCGGCCTTTGCCGGCGGGCCGCTGGGCGATGACCCAGCGCTGGAACGATTTACTGTTAGCGCATTGGCCGATTGCCTCGGACGCGATTCAGGCGGTTCTGCCGGAGTGGCTGGAAGCGGACGCCTACCAGGGGTCGGCATGGCTGGGCGCGGTGCCGTTCTGGCTTGACCGGTTGAAAATCCGCGGCGTGCCGCCGATTCCGGGGATGCGGCGCTTTCCTGACCTGAATTTGCGTACCTACGTACGGGACCGGTTTACGGGAACGCCGGGCTTCTACTGTTTTTCAATTGATTCGAGCAATCTGCTGGCGGTAGCCATGGCGCACGCGTTGTATCACCTGCCCTACCGGCTGGCGGAGATGCACCTGGCGCCGCGCTCGGAGCGGGAGTTTGCGTTCTACAGCCGGCGGCGGTTTTCGCGGCCGGAGGTGATTTTCAAAGCGCGCTACCGGGGATTGGGACCGACGCCGAAGACAGTGGAGGTTCGACCCGGCTCGTTTGAATATTTTGTGACGGAGCGGCCGTGCGTGTTCAGCACCAATCGCGGAGGCGAGCCGATCCGGGCCAATCTGCATCATGTGCCCTGGCCGCTGGAAGAAGCGGAAGCCGAGATCGAACGCAACGACCTGGCCACTTCAGTGGGCCTGGCGCTGCCCGACCGTGAGCCGGTGCTGCACTACTCGCGTCGGCTGGCGGTGTATGTGTGGCCCGCGGAGCTGGTGCGGCCGGCGCTGGCTGGCCGGCCGGTAACAGTGGCGGCGACGCCGTCGTAAAAGCAGCTACTAGCTACTAGCTGCTGGCTCCATCCTGCTGACGCTCGATTCCTCAACAGAACCGATGGAAAGGCGTGCGCATCGCCCGTTTATAATCGGGCGGGAACGGCGCGGCTTGCGAAGAGTGCGCCATGAGAGGTCAACGGACGATGGGAGATTTGCATGGAAGGATTGCGCTGGTGACGGGCGGAGCACAGGGGATCGGGCGCGCCATTGCCGAGGAGCTGGCCGCGGCCGGAGCGGTGCTGGTGCTGGCCGACGTGAACGAGGCCAAGCTGGCCGAGACGGTGGGCGAACTGAAGGCGCAGGGGATCGACGCGACGGCCTTCACCATCAATGTGGCCAGCGAGGAGTCGATTGAGGCGGGCGCCAAAGCGGTGCTGGAAAAGTTCGGCAAGGTGGAAATCCTGGTGAACAACGCCGGCATCACGCGCGACAACCTGATGCTGCGCATGAAGCCCGCGGATTGGAACCTGGTGCTGAGCATCAACCTGACCGGAGCCTTTCTTCTGACGCAGGCGCTGCTGAGCCCGATGCTGAAGAACCGCTGGGGACGCATTGTGAGCATCGCCAGCGTGGTGGGGCGCGCGGGACAGGCGGGGCAGGTGAATTACGCCGCGTCGAAGGCGGGAATCATCGGATTTACGAAGTCGCTGGCGCGCGAGGTGGCGTCGCGCGGAATTACGGTGAACGCTGTGGCGCCGGGCTATATTGAGACGCCGATGACGGCGGTGCTGAGCGAGGAAGTGACCAAAGCCATGCTGGCGACCATTCCGCTGGGACGACGGGGAACGCCCAAGGACGTGGCGCAGGCGGTGAAGTTTCTGGCCTCGGATGCCGCATCCTATATTACCGGTCACGTGCTGGACGTGAATGGCGGCATGTTTATGGGGTGAAAAAAAACGGGGATTAGGGGTTAGGGAATAGGGATTAGAAAAACAGCCAACAGTCAGTAGCCAATTGGGGCAATCAAGCGCTGGCGGTTTCGCGCACGTTCTGCTCGGCATAGAGCGGGTCGGCCTCAGCGAGGCGAAGCAGGCGGTGCAGGTAGGCGCGTGAGATAGAGAGGCTGCGAGCAGCAAGTGTCTTGTTGCCGTTGTTTTCGCGAACAGCCGCGACGGCAAGCTTGATCTTGTAATCGCGGAGCTGGCGCTCGAACGAGCCCGCGGGGTTGTAATCGGCAATGTTGACGACCTCGTCGAACGGGATCGCTTCGTCATCCTGATCCTGCGTCTTGAGGCTCAGGTCCTCTGCGCGGACATGACGTCCGGGAGCGAGAATGATGGCTCGCTGCATCACGTTCTCGAGTTCACGGACGTTGCCGGGCCAGGAGTTGCTCTGTAGCGCCTCAAGGGCTTCACGCTCAATGTCTTCCATGGGTTTCTGGAAGACGCCCGCATAGTGGCGCATGAAATGGCGCGCGATGAGCGGGATATCCTCGGGCCGCTCGCGAAGCGGGGGCGACTCAATGCGCATGACGTTAATGCGGTAGTAGAGGTCCTGCCGGAACTTGCCCTCGGCCACGAGCTTGGCCAGATCCTGGTGCGTGGCGAAGATGAGACGGGCGCGCAGGGGAATGAGCTTGCTCGAGCCCAGCCGGCTGAACTCCATTTGCTGCAGCACGCGCAGCAGCTTGACCTGGGTGAAGAGGCTAAGGTCGCCGATCTCGTCGAGGAAGAGGGTGCCGTCGGCAGCCTGCTCGAAATAGCCTTCACGCGCGCCCACGGTGCCGGTAAATGCGCCCTTTTCGTGGCCGAAGAGCTCGGCTTCAATCAAAGTTTCGGGGATGGCGCCACAGGAGACGGCGACGAAGGGCTTGCTGGCGCGGCTGCCGAGATTATGGATGGCGCGGGCGATCAGCTCTTTTCCGGTGCCGCTTTCGCCGGTGACCAGGACAGCGGCATTGAGATTGGTGACGCTGCGCACCAGTTGATAGACGCGCTGCATGGCCAGACTCGATCCGATGATACGGTCGCAACGGCCCGGCTCCTCGATGTGGAGCTGCACGCTAAATAGTTGCTGTTTCAGGGCAGAAGTTTCACATGCCCGGGTGAGCATGGTCTTGAGATCGCGAATCGAGGGAGGGCGGCGACAGTAGCCAAAGGCTCCTGAGCGCACCAGCTCGAAGGCCGTGGAACGAAGGCTGTCTTCGGCCATCAGGATAGCGGGGACATCGGAGGCGATGAGGTGCCGGATGGAATCGATGCGCGCTGGGAGCGAATCCTCGGAGGCGTACAGATCGAGGATCATCACATCGCAGCCCCGGGCAGCAACCAGGGCGTCCATCCCTTCCCTGTCTGATTCGAGAAGAACCTCGAAATCTTTACCAAGGGCAGAAGAAAGAAGAGGGTGCAAAGTTCGGTCTTCCGAAAAAAGTCCAATTTTTGTCATGAGCGTGCAATCGTCCGGCTTGCTGATTTCACGGTGCTCGACTCAATAGTTTTGCGATGTACCTTTATGATCGACATTCAAAGGTGGGTCGCCTATTCCCCGTTGGTGCTAGGTTGGTGCGACCTTGGTCATTGCAAGCGAACAAACTCATTGCAGAGGGGTTAGGCGGCAGCGCTCGGCGGCGAAACAGCGCGGAGCGAGCGAAAAAGTGTATACGGCTTACGCCATCTGAGGCCCCGGCGAGTAAACAGGTGTGTACACCCTGAGGCCCGATATCGGCCGATCTTTCTGAATCCAAACGGGTTGTCATTTGGATGGGCAATTGCTGAGAATCACGGCAGTCCCCCCAATCACCAGGGGATAAGGAGCCGGAGTATGCACACGTTCGCCTGGTGGCCCACGGTTGTGGTTCTCAGCGTGGCTACTTTCACGGATGTTCATCGCCGGCGAATTCCGAACTGGCTGGTGCTTCCGTTCCTGGTGGCAGGGATCGCGGTTTCGGCGTGGTTCCGTGGCTGGCACGGAGTAGGGCAAAGCCTGGAGGGGGCGGGATTGGGCCTGTTGATCTACGGAATTCTCTTCTGGATGGGAGGAATGGGCGCCGGCGACGTGAAGTTGTGCGCGGCAATCGGAGCCTGGATAGGCCCCATGCAGTTGTTGATTGCGCTGGTGATGACCGGGTTAGTGGGCGGATTGATGGCGCTGGCCTGGGCACTGTGCGGCGGTTTTTTCAAGGAGCTGTTTGAGCACACCAGCGACCTGGTTTTCAGCGCGAAGAAGCGCGGGGAAGCCGTGTTGAGCAACCCGCTGCGGCGCAAGATGCCGTATGCGCCCGCGATCGCGATCGGCACCTTGATGTCATTCCTAGCACGCTGACATGCGGGGTGGAAAAGATGTCGAGTTTGCAGCATACGAATTTTGGTTCAACGGAGCCGGGAAGTCCGGATCCGAATAGACATCGCAATTCAAGGAGCACTCGTACCGTGGCCACGAACTCTTCCCCGAACGCAGTCAATTCGTATCCTGAATCGGTTAGTTCGCAACCGTTGTCCATCGCTCTGATCGGCCCCGATGACGGAAAGCGGGGGGCAGCAGTGGTGGCGCTGAGGAGCGCCGGCTACAGCGAGGTGAGCGAGTTTGCCAGTTATCCGCCGGGACTGGACGACATCTCCACGATGCTGAAAGAAAAGTACGACGTTGTGATCATCGACCTGGACAGCAATCCCGAGTACGCGCTGGATCTGCTGGAAAGCATCGGGGGAAACGGCTCGTTGACGCTGATGGTGTATTCGGCAAGCGCCGACCCGGAAGTTCTGGTGCGTTGCATGCGGGCGGGAGCGCGCGAATTTCTCCCCATTCCGTTTGCGACAGACATGCTGGCCGATGCCCTGGTGCGGGCTGCGGCGCGGCGGCCGCTGGGGCGGACGAACACCAAGGCAGAAGGAAGGTTGCTGGCGTTTATGGGCGCCAAAGGCGGCGCCGGGGCGACCACACTGGCCTGCAATTTCGCCGTGGCGCTGGCACAGGAGCAGGGCCAGAAGACACTTTTGATCGACCTCGACCTGCCCCTGGGCGACGCTGCGTTGAATCTCGGGATCGCGGCTGAATTTTCGACCATCGACGCGCTGCGCGGAGCGGAAAGGCTGGATGGCAACTTCCTAAAGCAGCTTCTGGTCAAGCACAGCTCGGGCGTTTCAGTACTGGCAGCGCCGGGAAGATTTGTTCAGTACCAGGCCGGATATGAAGCCATTGACCGGCTGGTGAATGTGGCGCGCCTGGATTTCGACAACGTGGTTGTGGATCTGGGGTCGCGGCTGGATCTGATGACAACCGCAGCCTACAAGGATGCGACCACGGTTTACCTGGTGACGCAAGCGAGCATTCCGGAGCTGCGCAACTCAAACCGGCTGATTGGGGAGTTTTTTGCCGGCCCGGTGCCCAAGCTGGAGGTTGTGATCAATCGCTTTGAATCGCGTGTGCTGGGAGGCGTAAGCGAGGAACAGATCGCCAAAGCCATCACGCGCCCGGTGGAGTGGAAGATTCCGAACGACTATGCGTCGGTGCGGAAGATGCAAATCAACGCGACGCCGCTGGTGCTGGCGGATTCGCCGATTACGCGGCAGATTAGGCAGATGGCAAAGTCGGCCATCGGAGAAAGCGCAGCGGCGGGAGCGGCGGCGCCGGCCAAAAAGAAAGGTTTCAAGCTGTTCGGATAAAGGTTGAGCAAGAAGAATCCCCGAAATGGATGGAAGGTAACAAGTGGAGATACTGAATTTAGAAACCTACAAAGCGGAAATTCACCGGACGCTGATCTCGAAGCTCGACTTGGAGAAGCTGTCGCGTGTGAACTCCAGCCAGGCGCGGCAAGCGGTGTCAGGGCTGGTGAAAGAGATCATGTCGGACCAGCGGGTGCCGCTGAACTTCGACGAGCAGGAGAAGATTCACGCCGACCTGCTGGACGAGGTGTTCGGTCTCGGACCGCTGGAGCCGTTGCTGCGGGATCCCAAGATTTCCGACATCCTGGTCAATGACAAAGACCACGTGTTCATTGAGAAGGGCGGCTTGCTGCAGAAGGTGAACACGTCGTTTCGCGACGACCGGCACCTGATGCAGATCATCGACCGGATCGTGTCGCGGGTGGGACGCAGAGTGGACGAATCGTCGCCCATGGTGGATGCGCGTCTGCCGGATGGATCGCGCGTGAACGCAATTATTCCGCCTCTGGCGCTGGACGGGCCTTCGATTTCAATCCGCCGCTTTGGCACCGGGCCATTGGCAGCCAACCAGCTGGTGCAACTGAAGAGCATTTCTGCGGAGATGATGGAAGTGCTGTCGTCGGCGGTGCGAGCGCGCATCAGCATCCTGGTTTCAGGGGGCACAGGCGCCGGCAAGACCACGTTCATGAACATCCTGTCGCAATATATTCCCAACAACGAGCGGCTGGTGACGATTGAGGACGCGGCCGAATTGAGGTTGGCGCAAGAAAACATTGTCCGTCTGGAGACGCGGCCTCCGAACATCGAAGGACAGGGCGCGATTCGCCAGCGGCAACTGCTGATCAACGCCCTGCGTATGCGCCCCGACCGGATCATCATCGGCGAGGTGCGCGGCGAGGAAGCCTTCGACATGCTGCAGGCCATGAACACGGGCCACGAAGGGTCGATGACAACGATTCACGCCAACACGCCGCGCGACGCGCTGTCGAGGCTGGAGTCGATGGTGGCCATGACGAATATGAACCTGCCGGAGAAGTCGGTACGGCAGCAGGTGGCGTCGGCGCTGACCATCATTGTGCAGGCGACACGGTTGAGCGATGGAACGCGCAAGGTGACAAGCGTTTCAGAGATCACGGGAATGGAAGAGAACGTGATCAGCATGCAGGAAATCTTTTCGTTCGAAAAGAAGGGCATCGGGCAGGACGGCCGCGTAATCGGGGTGTTCAAGCCGACGCGCATCCGGCCCAGATTTCTGGAGAGGCTGCGCGTGTCGGGAATCATCCTGCCGCCCAGCCTGTTCGAAAAGGAAACTCAGGTCAACTAAGGGGAAAGGAGGGAGCAGAGATGGGTTTGATTGCCGGACTGGTCTTTGTCGCAGTGTTTGCCGTGATTGCGCTACCGATTGTGGTGATGGGATCGCAAAACAACGCCAAGCAGGCCCTGGCTACGCTGGAGTCGGCGCTGAAGACGGAGCCGCGCGCGGTGCGGCAGGCGAATCTGAATCTGCTCAAGGACGAGCACCTGAGCAGCATTCCCTGGTTGAACCGGAAGCTTTTGAGTCTGGAGATTGCGCCCTATCTGCGAAGGCTGCTAAGCCAGGCCGACCTGGATTGGAGCGCGGGACGTTTGCTGGTGATGAGCGCTGCGTGTTTGATCCTGCCCGCCTATGCGCTCTTCCTTACGTTCGATTCCTACCCGATCGCGCTTGCGGCAGGGTTGGCGCTGGGAGGTCTTCCCTTCGGCTGGGTGGTCTTCAAGCGCAAGCGGCGCTTCTCAGCTTTTGAAAAGAGCCTGCCTGAGGCGTTGGACCTGATGGTGAGCGGCCTGCGCGCCGGGCACAGTCTGCTGGCGGCGATGGCTCTGGTGGCTCGCGAGTGCCCCGAACCGATATGCAGCGAGTTCAAAGTCTGTTTTGAAGAGCAGAACTACGGCCTGGAGATGAAGGCTGCGCTGGACAACCTGCTGGTGCGGATTCCGCTGCAGGACATGAAGATCACGTCGACCGCGATTCTGATTCAGAAGGAAAGCGGCGGCAACCTGGCCGAGGTGCTGGACAAGACCGCGCACGTGATCCGGGAGCGGTTCCGGCTGAAGAAGCAGATTATGGTGCACACGGCGCAAGGCCGGCTGACGGGGTTGATTTTGAGCTTGCTGCCGGTGGTGCTGGGCGTGGCCATCTATTTTGTCGATCCGTCAATGATCAGCATCCTGTGGCATCGGCACGTGGGGATCTTAATGCTTTGGGCGGCCGTGGGTTTGATGGTGATCGGCGCGTTCATCATTCACCAGATCGTGAATATCGACGTATAAGGAAGAGTCATGGGATTCATCATTCTGACATTCGTAGCGGTATTTATCCTGATCGGCAGCGGCGGAGTCCTGCTGTTCTATCGCGAGATGATGCTGAAGCGCATCAGCGAGACGATCACTCCGCGCTCCCACGACAAGAGCCTGATGAAAGTGGTGCGGGAGGCCAAGACATCGATCGGCAGCATCATGGAGCGGTTCGAGAACCTGATGCCGAAGAGCGACAAGGAAGTCTCGGTGGTGCTGCAACGCCTGCAGCGCGCCGGATACCGCAACGAGTCGGCAGTGAAGGTTTTCTACGGCAGCAAAGTGGCTTCGCCGGTGCTGCTTTCGGCTCTGGCGCTGGTGACGGGATTGGCGAATCTGGGTCCGTTCTTCGTTTACCTGCTTACGCTGGGCGGAGGATTCCTGGCGCCGGATTTCTGGCTTGGGAAAGTGATTGAAAAACGGCAAAAGAAACTAAACCGCGGGTTGCCAGACGTGTTGGATCTGCTGGTGATCTGCATGGAGGCCGGCCTGAGCCTTGATCAGGCGTTGGTACGCACAACGCAAGAGCTAGCAACTTCACAACCGGAACTTTGCGATGAGCTGGGGGTCGTCGTGCTGGAACAGCGCGCCGGCCGTCCCCGCTCGGAAGCATGGAAACGCATGGCCGACCGCACTGGCGTAGATAATTTGCGCAATCTGGTTTCAATGCTGGTGCAGACGGAACAATTTGGGACGAGTATTGCCAAGATGCTCCGCGTCCACGCTGACACGCTGCGCACGCAGCGCGTACAGATGGTCGAGGAGGCTGCGGCCAAAACATCGGTCAAACTGGTATTTCCCTTGGTACTGTTCATCTTTCCTGCGCTTTTTCTGGTTACACTGGGACCAGCCGCGATTGTGATGTTTGAGTCTTTCAGTAAGTTGACCAAGTAACAGCGCAGGAAGGGGATTTGGAATGGACACTACCACACTTATCAGGATCGGTGCCGCGGTTTTGGCCGTAATCATTCTGGTGGTTCTGATTCAGCGCCGCCGTACGAGAGTCAAGTAGGCGGCGCGGAAGAGTCCGTGGACGTCATCAAGCTGATTGGCGTCGCGGGGTGCAGTAACCGATTCGCTGCTCGGGAACGGGCGCGGCCGGCGCGGAAACGGCGCGGCGCCCGCCGGTGCAGGGAGCGGAGCGGGTGGGGTGTCCTCGTTCGCGCCCAGATTTGTGCTGAAAGAGAGGGCCGGGTTGAATGGGATTGCTGGGAAAAGCCGACCGGACCGCTGACGGGCCAAGAGAAAGAGGGCCCGTGGGAGATTCACTACGGTCCAAATGGGCCGCGGAATCGCGGACTCATTGCGCGTATAACCAAACGCGGGAGTGCTTTCTAGGCCTGGAGGTGCGTGCAGCCGACCTGCCGCCAGCGTGCGTCGGGGAGATCATGTTAACGCGGCCGCTGAAGTCGGGCGAGGGCATATGGATAAAGCCCTTCCGGGGTATTCCCGAGGCAACAAAGCCAGCTCCTCTGGATCTGATTTACCTGGATCAGGATTGCCGCGTGATCGACACGGTGGAGTCGTTCCCCAACTTCCAGGTGAGCGCTTCGAGCCCGAAGCCAGATAGCGTGCTGGCGCTTCCAGCACATTCCATTTACTCATCGCAAACGCAGCCCGGCGATCAGCTGCTGCTGTGCGTTGCCGAGGAGATGGAGCGCCAGTTAGAGCGGTTAACGAGCGGGCGCGATGAGGCCGAGCCTGAGGGGGCGATTGAGGGCGCGGTGTTGCTGCGCGAGAAGCCGCTGTGGAGCGGGGGTCCGGGCCTTTTGGAACTGGAGAACCGCAACGGCAACGGGCACGAGGCACAGCCGACCTACGAGATGGATCTGACGCAGCCGGCCGCGCGAAGCTTTCGGCAGCGCAACTGGCTGGAACGCTGGTGGTCTCCCGATCCGCGCAAAGCGCCGCGGGCGGCGGCGCCGGGACTGGCCGCGTATTACTGGAACGGCTCCGAGCCGGAAGCGCACGGGGTGCGTGACGTGAGCTCGTCGGGCCTCTATGTGGTGACCGAGGAACGGTGGTATCCGGGAACCCTGGTTCTGATGACATTGCAGAGGACTGACGCGGGGGAGGAGATGGAGGAACGATCGATTGCCGTGCAGTCGCGCGCAGTGCGCTGGGGTCCGGATGGTGTAGGGCTGCAGTTCATTTTGGAAGAGCGAAAGGACCGGCGCAATGGCAATGCCCCCATTCTGGATGCAGCCGGCAAGAAGGAATTCGACCGTTTTTTGCAACGATTAAAAAGGGCCAAATGAAAGGGCGCTATCGCGCGCGATAAAGATTTCCGGGCCGCCCGATGAGGGCCCGGATTACATACGCGATAGCGCGGGGAGGAAGAGATGAACATTGAAAGCAGCCTGCGCAAGCGGGCTATTTTGCTTGCACGCCGCATGAAGCGGGGGTTGCGTTTCCGCGGCGAAGAGGGTGGCGCACTGGTCGAGTTTGCAGTCACCATCCCTTTGATGATGACAGTGCTGACGGGGACGGCTTCGTTCTCGCTGGCGCTTTACTACCTGCAACAGCTTGGGGCAGCGACGTCAAATGCCGTGCAGTTGGTGGCGGCCGAGCAAGGACTGACGACCGATCCTTGCGCGACGGCGGTAACGTCGGTTACGACTTCGTTGTCGAGCTGGAAATCATCGAGTATCACCTACACGATGACGATTACGAACTCCAGCGGCACGGCGACTACGTACGGGCCAACTGCAGGAAGCTCGTTTTCCTGCACGGCCGGAGCGTCGGAATTGACGGCCAATGAGCCCGTTTCGCTGACCGTGAGCTATGCCTATACCTGGCTGCCGGTATACAAGTTCAGCCCGTCGAGCGCATTGACGTCGACAGATACGGCCATGGCTCAATAACCGCACCGGGTCCCCACTGCTCGAATTGCCCCGCTTCCCCAGAAATCCAAATAACGGAGGTCATCGTTCCATGAGACGATCAGGATTTTTGTTCCCACGCAGATTGCTGAGGAGCATGCGCGGGCAAACAGGGGTAGTTATCGCATT
>JASHYS010000310.1 GCA_030042915.1 Acidobacteriaceae bacterium | reverse complement strand
CGTTCTGGATATGATGAACCACAACCTCGAGTGGACGAGCGCTTTGGGTAACGCCTATTTCAACCAGCCGCAGGATGTGATGCAAACGATCCAGGTGCTGCGCGAGCGCGCCCAGCAGGCGGGCAATCTGGAGTCCACGCCGCAGGAGGAAGTGAACAACGATCAGGGCTACATCCAGCTCGCACCCACCAATCCTGAAGTGGTCTACGTTCCCACCTACAATCCGTGGGCGGTATACGGCGCGCCCATTGCGCCTTATCCCGGCTTCTCGCTGGTGGGTGCCCTGGGAGCGATCTTCGGAGCGCTGCCCATTCGCTATGGTCTGGGATTCGCATTAGGCGCCTTCCAGCCCTTTGGCTGGATGGCGTGGGGCCTGGACTGGCTGGCGCATGCTGTGCTCTTCGATCACAACCATTACTTCACCAACAGCGCTTCAGTTCACGATTGGGGCCTGCCACGCGGCGGACCGCGCGCTTACAACGGGTGGTGGAGACAGAATGCCCGCGGGCCCGGCGGCTACAACGGCGGATACCGCACCTCGGGCATGACGCAGGGCTACAGCCAGCGTGGTTACGACCAGCGCGGATCGTCGACGTACAACTACCGCTCGCCCGCGCAGGCGAGGCCGGCTGAGCCGTATCGCCAGGCACCGTCGACTGCCTATAACCGTGGCTACGAGGGCTATGGTTCCACGCGGCCTTCGCTGCCCGGCGGACAGGGCTACCAGCGTACAGCTCCGCAGACTTACGCGTACCGCCCGCAAACTTATCCCAACCGCGCGCAGACTTATTCTTCGCCGAGCACATTCAACCGCCCGCAAACCTACAGCTCGCCGAACTACGGATATGGTTCCTCGAATCGCTCCGCACAGGCCTATGCAAACCGGCCCAACACCACCAACCCCTACGGAGGGTCTCGCGCTTCAGAACCCTACACGTCACGCGGCTATAGTGGCCGCTCGCCGGAATCCTACGGCAGCTACGCCAGAAATGAATCTTCAGGCGGCTTCCGCGGATTCAGCAGCGAGAAGGAGCCGAAGAGTTTCGGCGGCGAGCGCGAACCGAAGTATTCGTACAAGGCACCCAAGGCCTTCGGCGGAGGACATGAGAAGGTGCCCAAGGCGAGCCACTCTGGTGGCGGTGGCGGAGGGCATCACCATCGGTAAGCAACGAGGAGCTGTCAAGTTAAAGAGCCCCAGGTTTCCTGGGGCTTTTCTTTCGCCCGCTGAAGCAGGCTGATGCTCATGCCTGCGCTCTGTCCCCAGGCTGACGCTCTTAACTTCTCAAACAATAATTAAATGGTAAATAGGCCATTTTAGGTACTATTTGATAACTAGGTAAGTGTCTGATTGTATTGGATCGGCGTTTTTCCGTGCTCGATTTTGCACCGGATCCAGCGGCTGGCATTCCATCGGCATGGAGTGGAAGGAACACATAGCCTGGATCGTACCCATCGGCGCCACTATGGCTGCGGCGGTGGTTCTTCAATACGGCCGCAATCTCAAGAATCATCCGCAGCTTCGCAACGTAATCCTGGGATTTATGTAGATCGCGCTCTTCGCTGCGGGCGTGGCCGGTTTCTTCGGCGCCATGATCAACAAGAATGCGCCCGTGGAAGGCGGGAGGACGATCCATGTTGTGCAGGGAGGGCGGCCATGAGTGCGACCGCAACACCAAACGTCTCCGACATTCCTAGCGGAGGTGGAGCGGCCGCGGTGCTGGCTGCGGGCATCGGCTCGTTCCTCGTAGCTGTGTTTGCGCTTCTCGCCGGCAAATTCGCCGTCATCAAAAGCGCGATGATCTTTTACCGGCCCACCGGGCCGCTTTCGGGCGTGACTACCTGCGCCGTTGCCGCGTGGCTTGCGGCGTGGCTGATTTTGCATGTGCGCTGGCGCAACCGCAACGTGGCCCTCGCACCCGTAAGCACAGTCGCGCTGGTTCTGCTCATCCTGGGCGTGCTGCTTACTTTTCCGCCGATCGCCGATCTGTTTTGAGGCGAGATTCTTTCCTCGTTTGAGTTCGGGCGGCGCCCCTGTCTTTCCGGCGCACAATGTCGCGCAAAAAAAAACCGGAGCTGGCGTTGGGCCAGCTCCGGCTAGAAGGACTTTCGTGTCGAGCTTACTGCCAGGCAGTTACCGCCATGTCAGTGTAGTTGAGCCCGTCGATATGGCGAGCCACCAGCACGTCCTGACCGTTGAGTTTGAGCAGGATGCCCACCACGCGAATCTTGGCGTTATCCGTCACGTCGGCAAAGCTGCCGAAACCATAGCGGAAATCGCAAGCTGAGCCCAGGTAGACGAGGATGGGTGAGGGGATGACCTGACCGGCGAATCCGTTCACGTTCATCTCAAAGAATCCCTGCCCCGAATTCTCGCTGCCCGCAGCCACGGTGCCGTTATAGCCCCAGTTCTGCAGGTGAATGCGTTTCACTTCAAACGGAGTCGCCGTCGGATCGGCTCCGCCCACCGAGATCTCCTGACCGGCCGTCAATGCGGCGTCGTTGAAGAGCACGTTGGTGAAAGCGTTATGCATCCAGTAGATGCCGTAGTTTTCGTTTCCAGTGATGGTCACGTCGGCAATATTGCCCAGCGGAACCAGGTTGGATGTGCTAAGGCTGGCCGGCAATTCGGCCCGCACATAGAAGTTTATTTCGCTGGCCGCGCCCGACGAAGGCGTCACGTAGGTCACCAAACCGCGTGCGTAGAACTTCGAGTCGGTGAGGATGGCTATCTCGTCGGCATCGAGCGTCTGGTCAGCGGGATCGAACTGGCCGGCCACTTGCACGATGGCGTTGGTGCCGTCGGCTAACAACTGGCTCTCCGTGGCTCCGCCGTCCCACGCCGTCGTGCTGGAGATGTTGATGGTGAAGTTTTCGCCGTGCGGACCGGTGATCTGGAACGAATCAGCGGTTGCACTGGTGAGGGCCGTGGTTACCGATCCGACGAACTCGTCGATATGAGCGCCAGTGTCGGTGCGTGACACCGTGCTGACCTCAAATACTGGGGTGATGGCGCCCGTGACGTCGCCGCCGCTGGTGGTGAGCGACTGCCCCAGATTGAGGTCGATGCGCAGACCCACCGGCACTCCTCCTGTTTCAGTTGAGCTCACGGTAAGAGTTTTGGGCAGCGTAATGTCAATAGGCGTACTCGGCACCGTCGCGGCCAAGGGGGTTATCGTGGGCGGCGGGGTGGTGGTGTTCAGGTAGTCGATCTCATCCATCGTGCCCAGATCGATCTCCACGCCGTCGTAGGTTCCCGGCTGAACATCGTTCATATCCACCAGGCCTTGCAAGCCGTTGTAGCGCGCAAAGTCCACGACCACGGGGTTTGCGAGCAGGTTGCTCGACTTGGTTGAGGTTGTTGAGTCGGTCAAGTAAATATCTTCGAGTTGAATCTTGACGCCTGCAACGGAAGGTATAGTCGCGGGTGCGTCAGTGCCGACCACAAACACCGGGCCACCACCCGATTGCGTCGCGGTGGTACCGGTGGGGGAGCTGGAGCAGCCCACAGTCACGAGGAGTGCTACGCTCACCGTTAAAAGCGCCAACTTCATGAATCTCTCACTTGTCTTGGGGGACATATCCCGTTCGTCGCTTTCTGCGGGCTGTTGTGACCTGAGCGGAATCGGCCGCCGGCTAATCCGGCCCTCCGCTTCCATCGCCTGGAACGCCGCCTAAATCAAGAGCCGCACCGTGCGCGCACAGAATAAGCGAACTGGCTAAGCTCTCAACTTCGACGGGGGAAAATAAAACGTTCCAAGGCAGGCTCACGCACTTCAGCGTACGCGTGAATTTAATTTCGACGGCACTCTGAACCACTAAAAGTCAGAATCCTGCCATCGATCAATAGGAACCCGGAAAGATTCAGAAAAGTTGCGCGGAATCTTTCTTTACCTGAAGCTGGACTGCAATTACCTAGGTAATCCGGTCCATTCTGGCCCAAGCAATTTGAGGTTCTTGACCCGAATTTTAGCAGAAAAACAGGGGCTTGCAGCTCAAATAGCCCGTCGAAAATTTTGGGCAAGACCGGGCAAGTTTATATCTGCCAAAAATTGCCCACCGAATGTGCAAATACTTGCAGGCCTTCGTCGCGAGGACCTCTTCGGAATTGTGAACGAATGATGAACTTCTTCAGAACACTTCAGATCGCACGCCGGCGGGGATGGGTGCGTGCTTCAGAAGGCCCAGCTCGCCGGCCAGGCGCTCCAGCCTGGAACGCGTGCGCGGCTCAGGTGGAACCAGAGGCAACCGCACCGTATCGCCGCAGCGGCCCATTAGGCTGAGGACGGTTTTTACCGGACCGGGATTCGACTCCCAGAAGTTGGCCTCGAAGAGCCGCGAGAAGCGCCGCTCCAATTCGCGGGCTTCGTTCCAGTTATTGTCGAGAGCCGCGTGAATCATGCGCGTGACTTCTGCCGGCGCCTCATTCGATGCCACGCTGATCAATCCATGCGCGCCCTCGGCAATCGCCCCCAGCGCCAGGTTGTCGTCGCCGGAAAAGATCTTGAAGTCGTGCGGCATCAGATGCGCCAGATCGGCAAACTGCGTCAGCTTTCCGCTTGCCTCCTTGATGGCTTCGATATTGTGGGCCGCCGCAGCCAGCCGCGCCACCGTCTCCGGCTCAAGGTTTGCGGCCGTGCGTCCGGGCACGTTGTATACGCACACCGGCAGCGGATCTACCTCGCGCGCCAGCGCCAGAAAATGCTGGAACTGGCCCTCCTGTGTGGGCTTGTTGTAATACGGATTGGCCGAGAGCACTGCTGCCACGCCCAGAACGCGTCCGAGCTGCGTGGCCTGGCGCACCAGCACGCGCGTGGAGTTGTGCGTGCACCCGGCCCACACCGGCACGCGTTTTCCGGCCGCGTCAACCACCAGCCGCACCGTGCGCAGCCACTCTTCTTCATCCAGCGTCGCTGCTTCGCCCGTCGACCCGCAGGCCACCAGAAAGTCGATGCCCGATTCGATCTGCCAGTCGACGAGCGCCCACAGTGCAGCCTCGTCCACTGATCCATCCGCCTTGAACGGCGTCAC
>JASHYS010000309.1 GCA_030042915.1 Acidobacteriaceae bacterium | reverse complement strand
CGACCTGCTGATAAAACAGGTCGGAGAAATTCGTCGTCGCCGCCTTGAAGGCCGTCGTGTTCATGTTGGATAGATCGTTGGCAATCGTATTCAAGGCAGTGGAATCGGCTTCAAGCCCAGTCAGCGGAATCGAAAAACTTGCCATGGTTTGTCTCCTCTTTTGAGTTCCCAGCAGTTGTGCGGCCCATCGTGGCCGGAGTTGAAACAAGCTTCATTGCGTCGCGGGAGAGCCTCCTCGAGCCGGCCGCGTCCGGGATTGGCCATTGAGAGCGTGCGCTACGCGTTGTGCCGCAGCGTTCAAGCGAGACGCGCCGGAATTGCCCGATGTGGGCGCGACCGGTGAAGCGTGTGGGGCTGATGCGCTGACCGCTGTGCCGGAGGTTGGCGCCACGGAATGAGACTTTGCAGCGTGGGCCGCGGTTTGCGGCGCCGCAACGGAGTTCGCAGCGTTTGGGCTGGCGGGTGTTCCCGCGGACTGCCCAACTGTTTGCGTCGAGGCGCCGCTGGTGGAGCTGGTCGACGAGCCGCCAAGATCCGTGCTCAGCGTCTGGTTGATGTCAACGAGTTGCTCCAGGCTGTTCACCTGCACGAGCTGATCGATGTACTCGTTGGGGTCGGTGTCAGCGGTCGGATCCTGATTCTGCATCTCGGTTACCAGAAGGGTGAGAAAATCGTTGGCCGAGATGGTGGTCGAGTCACTGCCGGCACTGGATGAACTGCTGGAGCCGCTCGTGCTGCTGGTGCCGCCTGTATCCGTTGTGGAGCTGCTCTTTGGCGTAAGCGCCGTCCCATTGAGCGCCTGGGCCGCCGTCATGGCGTGATGAATCAATCCCGCTGTTGCCCCCATTTCGTCCTCCCCTTTCGTCAACGAATCATCCGGCCTCTCAGGCCATCACGGAGATGTGCACGCCCCGCCCTTCTGAAGGCCAGACGGTGGCATTGAATTCGTTGCCTGCTGTCGAAGATCCCTGCGCCGAAATGGCCGGCATGGTCAGCGCGTTTGGCAAACTAGACGGCGCTTCCTGAGGCGCACGCTGCTCAGCATTTTGGCCCGCGCCTTGTTGCAGACTTTGATCGGCGCCGTTCTCAACTGCCCTGCCGGCGGGATCGGCAATTGTCAGCGTGGCCGCGGGAGTATGCTGTTCGGCCAGGTATGCGCTCAGCCCAGCCAGAGTCCCACTGAGAACCTGCGCCGCCTCCGCCGATTCGGGCATCAACGCGGCATGCACGTTTCCGGCATTCAAATTTGCCCGTACGCCCACCCATCCCAGCGCAGGATCTTGAAAGCCGGCTTCGGCGTGCTGCGCTCCGGCATGAACCCAGCTCGGTTTGCTCACGCCGGAGGCAGCATCGAGCGCGGTGAAGGTTGCCTCGGCGGAAATGCCGGCGTGAACCGAAACCGTGCCGCTGGCATAGCTGGACGCGGCGCCTGGCAATGAAGGTGTGCCTTCGGTCCCGCGCAGCAGGGTTGCAGCTTCGATTCCCTGGCTGGACGATGGCAACGTAAGTGGATTCATCGGCGACGGAGCGACATGAGAATCGGCGTGAGATGCTGCTCGCGTGGTGGCCTGCTCCGGCAGCGCGCTCTGCGGTGCCGTGGCAATGTCCGCCGCACTGCTCAGATGCTGTGCGCCGGCAACGGCGGCCGGATGAATTGGGCCGCTGGGGCCGGGCGGGTACATTGCGGAGTTGTTTTGAGCCGGCGCTCGGTCCGCTTCCGCATTTTCGACTTTATCGCCAGAGGAGCGAAAGTTCGCCGCAGCTGGCTCTTGCTGTTCCTGTGCCGCCGTTGCCGTCGCCGCGCCTGTGAACGAGGCTACGACAGGTCTTTCTGCCGCACTGGCCGCTACCGCCTCTGCGCCAACTGTCGCGAGCAAGCCCGCTTCGCGTTTCTGCACTGTACGGAGCTGGGTTCCCGCCGTGCCTCCAGCAGCGGGCCGCGCGCTGCCAGCCTGCGAAGGCGATGCCGGGGAACTCGCAGCCGCTGGGGAAGTTTCAGAGAGGCTCAGGCTGGTCATCACGCTGCCTGCGCTGCTTTGCGATTCCGCGGATGCGAACGGCGATGGCTGAGAAGTATTGCTGGGGGGATGGGCAGCGGGCTCGGCCGCCGTTAGAGGCATCTGGGCTGCCATCGCCGGCGCAGGTAAATTCGGAGCCTCAGGCGCCGGCGCCGCAGTTACTTGGCTGGGTTGAGAAGAGGCGCCGGGTTGCTCATGATTCTTTTGCGGCGAGGTTTCGGTTTTTTGACCGCTCCCGGAGGATGGCCCCGAAGACTGCACTCCATGAGAAATTTCGCCGCTGGTCGCGGGCTGCGGGGTTTGTTGCGCCGCACTCGTGTTCGCTCCCGCATGCGTGGCTTGGACGGCGGCTTGCTTGTTGCCGGTTGGCGCGCTCCTGGCGCTCGAGCGCACTGCGCCGGCATTCACGGTTGATGATCTGGGCGGCGTGGTTGCCGGCTCCTCGGTGGATGCGCTCCTGCCGGCGCTGGCGGTCGGCGAACGCAGCATCGATTGCCAACTTGCTCGAAAGCTCGATGCACTTTGAGCCAAAACTGAGGATCCCTGGCTCCGAAGTGCGCCTTGTGCGTTTGTAGACAGCCTTTTGCTTTCCACCGAGCCCGCCGCTGAATTCAAACCCGGCGCGGCGCTCACACTTGCGCGCCCTGCTGCCCCGATTTCTGCACCCGGCTCCATGCCTAAGGCGGCGGTCATGCTCGGATGAAAAGCAGATGCGGTACCAAAGAGCGCTGGAGGGCGTTAGAGGATTGTCAGGGATGGGACGGCATTCCTAATTGAGGAAAAGCTCATTCAAAGTGAGCACATCCTTGCTCAAGTTTTGGCTGCAGCAGGGGAAAATAAGCTCGCGCCGCTTTAAAACGAGCGATTCGGAAAGACTTTGGATTCCTGGGCATTTGGCACGCTTGAGAATTTCTGTGCTGGATGCGCTTGGATTGCAAAAAGCCCGCAGCTAGGCGTTTCTGCGAGTGAAACAGCCGCATAACCGGTGACGCCACCTCCGAGTGATCAGGGCCGAGCGGATCCGTTCCGCTAGCCAGCAGATCTCAGATTGCCCCCGAATCTCCGTCGACATAGTTCCCTGGAAAGAAGAAAAACTGATCGAGTTGCGCACATCGGGAAGAGTCGGTCGGTCCCCGCCCGTGCTTTGGCAAACCAACCGTAATGGTCAGGGATACAGAACGTCCTGACTCGTCGATCACCACGCAGGATGACGATGTCAGCGAGGAGGTCCCGTCTTTCTGCGCCCAGGGCTGATCGAGAATTCTGTTGGATTCGAATTCGGAAGTATAGGAATCGTTGTAAATATCCCCCGGCTTCAACTGCCATTCCGAAAGCAGCTGACCTTCGTGGGCCTTTGCGCGCCCCGCAAAGTTGACGGACCTGAAGGTGTACTGAGGCCCAGAGGATATTCGTATGATTACCTTGACCGGGAATTTTCCGCCGCTCTTGCCAAGAAACTGAACTCGAGGTTCTTGCACCGACGGATGTAGGTAGCCGCGAGAATTGTACAAATCCCTGACCGCGAATCCCAATCTCCAATTCAGCTCAGCGATCGACAGAGTCCAGCCATCGGCAACGTGTGCCCAACGCTGGACATCCGCGGACGACGGCGCGTTTTCACCCTCGATGGCACAGGCAACAACTGGAACCGTGATCCCTTCCACAACGAAAACGTTCATGCCGCGGCTGATCCAGAATTGCGGGTGATCCACCGTTCCCTTGACTCCGTCCTCGGAAAGGATTCGATTGAGCGCCTTTATGACATCGACATTCAGCGTGCTTTCGTATGGAATCTGTGGCGTGAAGAGCGGCACTTGCCTCTTTACCCGCGCAATCAGGGCTGCCCTCGACGTCCAGACGAAATTGTCGAAGATCAAAGGTGGGACTGGAACGTCCCTGATGGCCAAGTCGAGCCAGATACTTTTGCCGTCGACTCTGGGGCCACACGAGAAGCCGTTGAAGGCCTTCTTGTTCTCAAGTTCGTTGCATTTTGCGAGTAGCTCGTCCCAAGCGACGCCATCGCCCACTTGAAGGTCAAGTCCGCGCAAAAGGTCTGTGGGGCTTAAATCCGCGGTACCCGAAGTCCTTGCTCCCGCCAATGTGAACTTCATGGCGCCGGTTTTCCTGCTGGGTGAAGATGAGCAACCCAGGAGTGAGAGAGTACAAATGGCGATGAAGAGCCTTCGGATCAGAGTCTTGCCGTCGAACATAAATAGCAACCCCTAACGAGTATAGACACCGAAAGCTAGGGTTTCGGCCGTATTCCCACCCATGCGGACATGTGAGCCGGAGACGAAGCTACGCGAGATCGCAAAGTTCCCAAAGAGCAACCGCAGATCCTTCGGACCCTTCGCTGCACTCAGGGTCCTCGGGATGACAACGCGCAACGGTGACGGTGTGTTGGATCCGAGATTGCTGGCGCGTCATCGGCAATGGGAAGGCCTCGGTGTATGCGCGTAGCCGCCTCACGCCAGATTACGCGGCCAGCTTTCGTTTAGCGCTTATCCTTGCCGCTGCTGCCTTGGCCGCGCTGCCGGCGGCCCAGGAACCAGTCGTCGACGCCACGTTGCGCGCGGCGCGCGGCTGCCAGCTCATCGGCGCGCTCCCGCTCCAGGATTACCGTCTCCGCCTGACGCCGCTCGATGCGCCTCTCGAGGAATTGGCTGCGCCGCTCGCGCACCGCTTCTTGCGCTTCAGCCATCCTCGGCCTCAGTACGGTTGCATAACGCTGGGCCGCGCGCGTCTCTTCGAGGCCGGCAATGCGGTCGGTCAGGCTTCCTGTTCCGGCACTCAAAGCTACCAGGCGCCTGCCTGCACGCTCGCGCCCGTGCGCTGAACGAAGCGCGGCTTCAAGACGCTTGAGCTCGCCCAGAGCTTCGTCGAGCGCAGCCCGGCTTTGCTCTTCCTGAATCTCGCGAAGCCGCAGCAGGCTCCGCATGCCGCGCGACACGGCCATGACTCATATCTCCGCGGCCAAC
This sequence comes from Acidobacteriaceae bacterium, assembly GCA_030042915.1. Next base: position 8 of record JASHYS010000309.1, on the reverse strand, counting down.
GCGGCCAG
>JASHYS010000308.1 GCA_030042915.1 Acidobacteriaceae bacterium | reverse complement strand
CTGGATGAGATCAAGCAGCTTGAATATGAGCTTGCCCACGAGCTTCCCGCTGAGATCAAGAAGGCAAGGGCCCTGGGAGATCTGTCGGAGAATGCCGAGTATCACATGGCCAAGCAGCGGCAGGAGTTTGTGAATGCGCGGCTGGGCCAGCTGAAGAAGCGCATGGGTGAGCTTTCGCTTGTCAACTTGTCGAACATTCCCAGGGACAAGGCAGGGTTCGGCTCGACGGTAGTGGTTTACGACTCCACGAAGGACGAAGAGATCGAATACCGGCTGGTGACGAGCGAGGAAGCCGATGTGGCCAAGGGGCTGATTTCGACAACTTCGCCGATTGGACGCGGGATTGTAGGCAAGAAAGTGGGCGACACGGCGACCATTGTGACGCCCAACGGCAAGCGCCAGCTGGAGATTCTGAAGCTGACGACCATTCACGAGGAGTCGGGCGAGGAAGAGGATGAGGCCGCGGCCGGCGGAGCCAAGTAGCAGTACGGCTAGCTGCTAGCCTCTAGCTCATATACAGGAAGGTAATGAAGTGGGCTCTAGCGGACAAGGGTTAGCAGCGGGAAGCTGGGAACTGGAAGCAAGAATGACCTGGACAAGCGCTTTTGGCCGTGCCTGCGGATGGCTTCTCGACCGCATCGTGCATGGCCTGGCTCTGACGCGCATTTCGCCCAATGTGCTGACGTTTCTGGGCCTGGTGATCAACATCGCCGCGGCGTTTTTGTTTGGCCACGCCAATGCCGAAAACGGCGACAAAATGTTCTTCTTCGCGGGGCTGGTCATTTTTGGCGCCGGCATCTTCGACATGGTGGATGGGCGCGTGGCCAGGCGCATCAACAAGGTGACAGTGTTTGGATCGTTCTTCGATTCGGTCATCGATCGCTACTCCGACGTAGTGCTGTTTTTCGGCCTGCTGGTCTACTACGGACGCATCAACCGGTTCCGCTATGTGGTGCTGGTGGCTTTCGTGATGGTGACGTCGCTGATGGTCAGCTACACGCGCGCCCGCGCCGAAGCGCTCATCGGGCAGTGCAAGGTGGGTTTTATGGAGCGGCCGGAGCGGATCGTGCTCATCCTGCTGGGAGCGCTGTTCAATCGCTGGGACGTGATGGCTCCCGTGTTGTGGCTGCTGGCCGTGCTTTCGACCGTCACCGTGGTTCATCGCGTGGTATACACCTACCAGAACACCAAGCACCTGGCGCCGCTGGCCTGAGAGAAGCAGCTTCTAGCCTCTAGGTGTTAGCTGTGGCATCAAACTTTGTATGAGCACAGAAAAAGCGACATTCGGAGCAGGATGCTTTTGGGGTGTGGAGGCTGCGTTTGCAGCCATCCCGGGCGTAACGGCGACGGCCGTGGGCTATGAGGGCGGTTCGCTCGACAAACCCACCTACAAAGACGTATGCGGCGACCAGACCGGCCACGCGGAGGCGGTCGAACTCGATTTCGATCCTGAAAAAGCGACCTACGAGGAATTGCTCGATGCATTCTTCTCGCTCCACGACCCGACCACGCTGAACCGGCAGGGACCGGATTGGGGCACGCAGTACCGTTCCGTGATCTTCTTTCATTCGCCCGAGCAGGAAGCGCAGGCCCGCGCCAAGATTGAACAACTGACGGCCGAGGGGCGCTTCAAGCCAAAACGGATTGTGACCCAAGTCGAGCCGGCGCAGACCTTCTGGCGCGCCGAAGAGTACCACCAGCGGTACCTGGAAAAACGCGGGCTGGCAAAATGCCATATCTAAAAACAGTGAATAGCCAGTAGGGAATAGGGCCGAGACGATCAGGCTTCGCTGGACTCCGGCTTTTCCGTTGCATCAACTGCGCTCGCCACGACGTTCGCTTCGGCCGTTTCGGGTTTGGGGGTTTCTTCGCCGCTTATTGGACCCGGCTGATCGCTGTTCGCCCTGGCTGTGGCGCCGGGCTCATCGATCCACAGGCACACAATCCACCACACCAGCACAGCAAGAAACACAACGCTATTGGCGTAGTTGAGGTTGTTCAGCATGCCGGTCACGCGTACATATACGGCGTGACTGCGAATGGGGGTGTGCGTGGCGATTTCGCGGCTGATGACCTGCACGGCAATTTGCGCGAGAGACGCCGTGGAAAGGCCGATGACGATGCGTTGCGTGTGGCTGCGCCAGCCTGCATGGAAGCGGCGGCCAAAGAGCACGATCAGCACGCCGAGCTGAATGACGAGCAGGTCGGCCAGCATGTCGAGCTTTTGGGCGACCATCTCCATCAGGCGCAGGACGGAAAGTTCAGAGGCAGCGAAGAGCGTTTTGAAAGATGGCCAGGGTCCCCACTTGACGAGCACTACGCCGCCCACCGCCAGCAGCACCAGAGTCCAGATGATCCAAGCAGCGCGGCGGGCGCCTTTGAAGGCGCGTCGCGCCAACTCAACGGCCACAAGCAAGGCAACGATGGCAGCCAAGTCGGCCAGCGCAAGGAAGATTTCGTTACCCAGGACTCGTGGGAGGCGGCTGAAAAGCAGGCGGCTCGCCAGCAGGCGCAACGCCATGATGACCATGGAAGTTGTAAACCAGGGGAAACGACGCAGACGCTCGCGTCCGAGCAAGACGACCAACAACACCAGCAGCGCCGCAAACGTTAGAGTCCAAAGAACCTGGACGGTTGTGAAATGAAAGTCGAAGTGCATGTCCACCGAATCCGAGCCTGGATTCCACGCGCCGTGCAAGCTCACTTTCAGTTTAACTGGGGCGGCAGGCGGAAACGCAGCCTGCCATAATTCCTTCATGCTTGTTCTGGCCTCCGGCTCGCCGCGCCGCCGCGAATTGCTCACACAGGCGGGCTACCGCTTCGAGGTGCGCCCCGCGCATATCGCTGAAGACCCGTTGCCGGGCGAGGATCCGATCGTCTACGTCACACGGCTGGCGCGCGAAAAGGCCGAAGCTGTTTTTCGCGAGATTGGGGGCTCAAGCAGCTTGGGGAATGTGCCGGACGGCGAGTCCCCGCTGGTGGTGCTGGGCGCCGACACCACCGTTACGCTCGAGAATGCGATCCTGGGCAAGCCGGAGGATGCCGCTGACGCCGCGCGCATCTTGCGCCTGCTGTCGGGACGCACTCATCGCGTGATCACTGGAGTGGCCGTGGTGACTGCGGAGCGCACCGAAGTGGCCGTCGAAGCTACGGCAGTGCGCTTCCTCACGCTTTCAGAGGCCGAGATTGCCGCGTACGTGGCCACGGGCGAGCCAATGGACAAAGCCGGGGCCTATGCCATTCAGGGCCGCGCCGCGCGCTGGATTCCGCGCATTGAGGGTTGCTATTTCAATGTGATGGGACTGCCGCTGGCTTTGGTTTGCGAGATGCTGGACGCCTGCACCGTGCCGCCAGCAGTTTCGCGTTAGAATGGTGGCACTCTAAATCCAAGGCCATCATCATGCGAATTCCATATCTACATCTTCTTTGCAGTGCTGTCCTGTCTGCAGCCGCGTTGTTCGCGGTTCCGGCTCGCGCCCAATTCCAGCAACCAACGTCGGATGAACTGCAGATGACCAGCGATCCCATGGCCCCGGGAGCGGCTGCGGTGTACCTGAACATCAGCGAGGTCGACAACGATCCCAAGCATTTCCAGAGCCGTTATGCGCGCATTAAGGTGCTCAGCGAGAAAGGCAAAGACCTGGCCACGGTGGAGCTCCCCTACCTGAAGGGCACATGGAAGGTGACCGATATCAAAGGGCGCACGATTCATCCCGATGGGACCGTTGTTCCGCTCACGGGAAAACCTGCTGACCTGCTGAGTGAAAAGAGCGGCGGAAAGCAGTTCGGGCGCAAAGTCTTCACCTTACCCAGCGTGGAAGTCGGAAGCATTCTGGAGTACCGCTACGAAATCCACTACAGCGACGACACCTTTTCGTCGCCCACCTGGGAGATTCAGCGGCGCTACCTGGTGCGTAAGGCCCACTACGAATTCAAGCCCTTCGGGCCATTTATGCCGGGTGGAGGGACTGACGCTTTCGACAGCGCTACGAACAGCTATCTTGTGGATGAGCACGGGCACAGATTGGATAACCTCATCTGGTGGAAGCGCCTGCCCCCGGGCGTGGCAATCCAGACCAGCCCAATTGTGGGTTTTAGCGTCGACGTGACGGACGTTCCTGCTATTCCCGACGAGGAGTGGATGCCGCCCATCAGCACCCTGCTTTATGAGGTCGGGTTCTATTACATTGCGGCCAACAACGCGATGAACTTCTGGATCAGCGAAGCGAATTCCTGGGCCAAGGATGTGGACAAATTCGCCGTACCATCGCCGGAGATCAAGGCCGCGGTGAGCGGGTTGATCGCGCCGGCCGATAGCGACCTGGACAAAGCCAGGAAGCTCTACGCTGCGGTGCAGGCACTGGAAAACACGGATTATTCGCGCAAAAAGACCGCCTCTGAGCTGAAGGAACTGGGCATGAAACCGGCTGCGCAGGCTGAGGATACCTGGAAGCAGAAGAGCGGGTCGAGCGAGGAGATTGCCATGCTTTACCTGGCGATGCTGCGCGCCGCCGGCTTGACGGCATATCCGATCAAGGTTGTCGACCGCGACCAGGGCCGATTCGATCCCAGCCATATGAGTCTGAACCAGCTGGACACAACGCTCGTGCAGCTCAATTCCGGCGGCGAGTCAATCCTGATCGATCCGGGCGAGAAGATGTGCCCGTTTGGCACGGTGAACTGGCGCCACTCCGGGACGCGTGGGATTGGGGAGAATCCGCAAGGCACGGCGATTGCGACAACGCCGCAGCAATCGTACAAAGACAACAAGACCACGCGCAGCGGCAGCATGACTGTGGGCCCTCAAGGCGAAGTCAACGGCACTCTCTCCATCGAGATGACGGGCCAGGAGGCACTGCGGTGGCGGCAGGAAGCCCTGCGCGTCGACGCTGAGGAGCTGAAAAAGCAGTTTGACGACAACCTGGAGAAGATTGTGCCCGAAGGCGTCGAGGCGCATGTAGATCAATTCCAGGGGCTCGACAATCCCGATGCCACTCTAATCGCGACGGCAACAGTCAAGGGAACCCTGGGAACAGTGACGGCGAAGCGGACCATGCTGCCGGGATTCTTCTTTGAAACGCGAAGCCACCAGCCATTCGTCAACGAGGAGAAGCGCGCAGTTCCGGTGGATATGCATTATGGCGACATCGTGAACAGCACTGTGACTTACCTCCTGCCTGACGGAGTCAGCGTAGAAGGCACGCCCGCAGACGCGGACTTCTCCTGGCCGGGACACGCCTTCTATTTCTCAACGACGAGGCCGGCGTCAGGTCAGATCGTGGTTACGACCTCGCTTGCGAAGTCGTTCGCCGAGGTAAAACCGGAGGCGTACCAGGATCTGCGTGGGTTCTATCAGCAGGTGGCGGCGGCCGACCAGGGCCAAGTGGTGCTTGCTATCGCAGCCGGCGGGACGGGCAACTGAACCGCTCTGTGGCGTTACTCACGGACGTGACTGCCGCGTGAAACCTGCGAGCTGCCATTCACTGGCGGCCATCTCGCGCTAGAATAGTCGCACTTTCTAGATCAGGGCATTTTCATGCGCATAATCCGCTTTGTTTGCAGTGCTGTCTTGTTCGCCGGCTCGTTGCTACCGGCTCTGCTCTGTGCTCAGTTTCAGCCGCCCAATCCCGACGATCTGAAGATGACGTCCGATCCCAGGGCGCCGGGCGCCGATGCAGAGTACCTCTATTTTGAAGAAATCGACAACGACGAGCAGCACAGTCAGAACTACTATGCGCGCATCAAGGTGTTCACCGAGAAGGGCAAGGAAGCAGCTACGGTCGAGCTTCCTTATTGGGGTGGCATGTTCTCGCTGGGCAGCATCAGCGCCCGGACCATCCACTCGGATGGGACCATTGTTCCCCTGAATATCAAGCCCGAAGACCTAACGATCGTCAGACAAGGCGAGGCGCGCATCGAAAAAAAGGTCTTCACTCTGCCCAGCGTTGAAGTGGGAAGCGTCCTGGAATACGCGTACCAACTGCGCTTCAACGCCCAGTTCTACTGGCATCTGAGCCCGGAGTGGAAGGTGCAACAGCGCTACTTTGTCCGCAAGGCTCATTATCTGTTCACGCCCACCGCAGTGCTGAATCTGGTCTGGTGGCCCAATTTACCTCCGGGAGCGAGCATGAAGATTGACGCGAGCGGCCGCAGTTTCCTTGACCTGACAGACATACCGGCGATTCCCGACGAGGAGTGGATGCCACCCATCGAAAGCCTTCTCTACAAGGTGCGGTTCTATTACCGAAGCGCCATCGATCCGCTGGATGTTGACGATTACTGGAAAGCGGAGGCGAAGCTGTGGTCAAAAGACATCGACCATTTCGCGGAACCCAGCAAAACCATTCGTGAAGCGGTTGCCGGTTTGGTTGCGCCCTCCGACAGCGACGTGGTGAAAGCGCAGAAGCTCTACGCCGCCGTGGAGGGTCTCGACAATACGGATTATTCGCGCCAGAAGACGGAATCGGAGCGGCAGGAGCTGAAGCTGAAGCCTGAGAAGGGCGCCGAGGATACGTGGACACAGAAGGGCGGCAACAGCAACGAGATCGCGCTGCTCTGCCTGGCGATGCTGCGGGCTGCCGGCCTTAGTGCCTATGCGATTACGATCGTCGACCGGGATCGGGGAGTTTTCGACCCCAGCTATATGACGCTTGAGCAGCTCGATCACACGCTGGTGATCCTGAGCACTGGCGGCAAGGAGATGCTTCTCGATCCCGGCGAAAAGATGTGCCCGTTCCAGACCGTGAACTGGAAGCATTCCGGCGCCGGGGGCTTGCGAGAGAGCGCCACCGGGCCCGCCAGGGGCGAGACCCCATTGCAGGTCTTCGGTGAAAACGCGGTGAAGCGCTCCGGCGACCTCACCGTGGGGACCGATGGAGGCGTCACCGGTACGCTCCAGATCGTGATGACCGGCCAGGAAGCGCTGCGATGGCGGCAAGAGGCCCTGCGCGTCAATGCGGAAGAGCTGAAAAAACAATTTGGCGAGGAACTGGCAAAGATTGTGCCTGAACGCGTGGAGGCGCACGTAGATCATTTTCTGGGATTGGATGATCCCAACCGGATTCTGATGGCCGTTGTCCAGGTGAAGGGAACGTTGGCCACGGCAACCGCGAAGCGCCTTATCTTGCCCGGCTTCTTTTTTGAAAGCCGTGGCGGCGAGCCGTTTGTGAGTCAGGAGCGGCGACAGGAAGAGGTGGACATGCACTATGCCGCGCAGGTGACAGACCAGTTGACATATGACCTGCCTGACGGCGTGAAAGTGGAGGGTGCACCGCAGGATACGAAGGTCACCTGGGAGGGCCACGCAGTCTACATTGTGAAAACCAAATCGGACCCCGGCCAGATTACGATAGCTCGTGTGTTGGCCGATGCCTTTACCCTGGCTAAGCCAGAGGAATATAAAGACTTACGCGGTTTCTACCAGAAGGTGGCCGCGGCCGACCAGGGACAGCTGGTGCTGGCCGCTGGAGCCGCGCCGAAAGGCGACTGATGGATGCGCCGGCCAGGCCGACGTGTGACGGAAGCGTGAATCGCGTGCCGAGCCGTGCATTGAGATTGATCTCGCGCTAGAATAGTCGCACTTCAACACCAAGGCCCTCCTTTTATGCGAAATACACTTCTTCGTTGCAGTGCTGTCTTGTTCGCCGTCATGTTGCCTGCGGTTCTGGCTCGCGCGCAGTTCCAGGAACCAATACAGGATGAATTGAAGATGACCGCCGACCCCAAGGCGCCGGGAGCGGATGCCGTCTATCTCGACGTCGAGGATATCGCCAATGATCCAATGCACTATGAGAGCTATTACGCGCGGATTAAAGTCCTGAGCGAAAAAGGCAAGGAGCTGGCTAACATTGAGCTTCCTTATCTGAAAGGTGACTACAAGATCACCGACATCAAGGGCCGCACGATTCATGCGGATGGAACGATCGTTCCCCTGAATGTGAAGCCGGAGGATCTGCTGGGCGAGAAGATCGGCCAGATGCAGATCCAGCGCAAGGTCTTTACGCTGCCCAGCGTGGAAGTGGGCAGCATCCTGGAATACAGCTACGAATTGCGTTACGACGACAACCACTTCTCGTCGCCGACGTGGGACATTCAACGGCGCTACTTTGTTCACAAGGCGCATTATGCGTTCACGCCGTTCAAGGCCTTCATGCCCACGGGCTCTCCCGACACCTCCACCAGCACGTACCTCGAAGATGAGCACGGCCGGGTGATCAATTCGCTCATCTGGTGGGCGCGCCTGCCGCAAGGGGTGACGATCAAAACCAGCGTCAATGGTTCCTACAGCGTGGATGTGACCGATGTTCCGCCCACTCCCGATGAGGAATGGATGCCGCCGATCACAAGCCTGCTCTACAAGGTTTTGTTCTATTACAAGGCTGCCAGCAACGCCAGCGAGTTCTGGATGAGCGAGGGCAAACTCTGGTCGAAAGATGTGGATAAGTTTGCCGAGCCGTCGAAGGCGATCCACGCGGCCGTGGACGGCATCGTGGCCACGGGCGATAGCGAATTGGACAAAGCGAAGAAGCTCTACGCGGCGGTGCAGGCGCTCGACAATACCGACTACTCACGCAAAAAGGGCGAAGCGGAGCTGAAGCAGTTGAGATTAAAGGAAGCAAAACACGCCGAAGACACATGGGCGCAAAAGAGCGGTGACAGCGAAGACATCGCCATGCTCTATCTGGCCATGCTGCGCGCGGCGGGGCTGACGGCTTATGCGATCAAGGTTGTCGACCGCGAAAGTGGAATCTTCGACCCGACCTACATGAGCCTGAGTCAACTGGATACCACGGTGGTCGTACTGTACTCCGGCGGCAACAAAATGGTGCTCGATCCGGGCGAAAAGATGTGCCCGTTTGAGACGGTGAACTGGCGCCACTCGTACGCCACGGGGCTGGGCCAAAGCCCGCAGGGACTCGCCATTTCCACCACTCCGCAGCAGGCTTACAAGGACAACACGGTTACGCGCACGGGCGACCTGAATGTGGACGCGCAAGGCGGCATTACGGGCCAGATCAGGATTCTGATGACCGGGCAGAGAGCATTGCGCTGGCGGCAGGCGGAGCTTCGCAACGACAACGAGGAAGTGAAGAAGCAGTTCGATCGCGATGAGTTGGAGCGGATTGTGCCCGACGGTGTGGAAGCGCACGTGGATCACTTTCTGGATATGGACGATCCGACAGCGACCCTGATGGCGGTGGTGCGCGTGAAGGGAACGCTGGGAACGGCAACCGCAAAACGCCTGCTGCTGCCGGGGTTGTTCTTTAGGACTCGCGGCCGCGTGCCGTTTGTGAACGAAGAAAAGCGGCTTGAGCCGGTGGATATGCACTACGGCGATCGCGTATCCGACGAGATTACCTACCACCTGCCGGCGGGAATGACGGTGGAAGGCGCGCCACAGGACGCGACCATCTCGTGGGCGGGGCACGCGGCATTCATCGTGAAGAGCAAGACCGACTCCGGCCAGATCACCATCGCCGACTCGCTGGCGAGCGCCTTCACCCTGGCGAAGCCTGAGGAGTACCAGGATCTTCGCGGGTTCTACCAGAAAGTCGCGGCGGCTGATCAGGATCAATTGGTGCTGACGACGGCGGTCGGCGCCACGGCAGCGTCGGCAACCACGGGGAAGGCGAACTGAGGCAGACGAGGCGAACGCAGCAATGGAGGATCGCTGAAACGAACCAGGAAACGGGTCACACGGGGCGATTTATGCGGCGATATGGTCTTTGCTGTAGCACGGTTCTTATGGCCCTCCTGGCGTCCCCTGCTCCACTGACCGCGCAGTTTCAGGCGCCAACGCCCGACGAACTCAAGATGACATCAGACCCCAAGGCGCCCGGAGCCGCAGCCGTCTATCTTTACCGCGAAGAAACTACCGACGATGTAGACAGCGTCCACAGCTACTACGAACGCATCAAGGTGCTCACAGAAAAAGGCAAGGAGCTGGGCACGGTGCGCATTCCCTATGAGCGCGGCGAGTTCAAGGTGACAAAAGTCGAGGGCCGGACCATCCATGCCGACGGCACGGTCATTCCTCTGGCGGTCAAGCCTGAAGATATCGTGGACTTCAAGACGAAACACTTTCAAGAGAACACGATCGTCTTTACACTGCCCAGCGTCGAGGTGGGCAGTATTCTCGAGTACCGGTTTCAGCTCCGTTACGGCGATAGCAGGGTGCACGCACCGCGGTGGAACATTCAACAGCCCTACTTCGTCCACAAGGCACACTATTTTTTCCGGCCGAACTGGAGCTACGGCTCGTACATCAGCAACGACCGCGGCCAGAGGCTGGATTCGCTCATGTGGGCGATTCAACCGGCCGATAGCGCCATCAAAGTACAAAACCAAAAGAGTCTTTTCACCGTGGATGTTACCGACATCCCGCCCGCCCCAGACGAAGACTGGATGCCTCCGCCCAACGCCCTCAGCCAGCGGGTGGTGTTCTTTTACACCTACGCGACCACTCCACAGTTCTACTGGGATACGGAGCGCAGATTCTGGAATCAATGGGTCGAGTATTTTATTCGCCCCTCTGACGTCATCAAGGCGGCGGCGGCCGGCCTCGTCTCTTCGGGCGACACCGATGAGCAGAAGGCCCGCAAAATCTATGCCGCGGTGATGAAGCTGGACAACACCGACTTCAGCCGCGTGAAGTCAGAGGCGGAGCGCAAGAAAGAGAAGCTCAAAGAGATCCGCACCATCGACGACATTTGGAAGAACCAGTCAGGGAACGGAAATTCGATGGCGTTGCTCTACGTAGCCCTTGCGCGCGCAGCCGGCCTCAAAGCCTGGGCTGCACAGGTCGTCGACCGCAGCCAGGCGGTGTTCGATCAAAGCGATCTCGATGTAGGGCAGTTGACCGACTTCATCGCGGTGGTCAGCATTGGTGGCAAGGATGTCTTCGTAGATCCCGAGCAGAAGGTGGCGCCTTTTGGCGCCTTGCACTGGGCGCACACATTGTCCGTCTGCTTCCGCCAGTCCGATACAGGCCCCCTTCAGATTCAGACGCCCGGCTCCACTTACAAGGACAACGCTTTAAAGCGCACTGCCGACCTGACGGTAGACGCGGAGGGGAACGTGCAGGGAACAGTGCACGTCATCATGGCCGGCGCCCATGCGTTGTACTGGCGGCACAAGGCGCTTGAAAATGACGTGGAAGAGGTGAAGAAACAATTCAATGAATCTCTCCTCGACGATCTGCCCGACGGCGTCGAGACCAGTTTCGATCACTTTGTGGGGCTCGACGACCCCGAGTCGGACTTGATGGCGATCATCAGCGTCACCGGCAAAATCGGAATGGTGACGGGCAAGCGCTTCTTTCTCCCCGGCCTTTTCTTCGAGTCGCGCGCCAAGCACCCGTTTATCGGGCAGGATAAGCGCATTACGCCCATCGATGTTCAATATCCTGCGATGGAGAACGATGCCGTGACCTACCACCTGCCTCCCGGCTATACAGTGGAGAGCATGCCGAAGACTTCTGATGTGAACTGGCCCGGATATGCCGCATTGCGGATCAACTCGGCGGCCAAAGGAGATGCGATCGAAGTCGTGCGTGTGTTTGCTCGCAACTTCACGCTCCTGAAGCCTGAAGCATATAACGATCTGCACGATTTTTATCTCAAGCTTGCCTCAGCCGATGAACAGCAAGTGGTGCTGGCGCGCGCCAGCACCTCCCAAGGAAACTGACCATGCGCTTTTTGATTTCGTCAAATTCGTTGCCTTTTGCCGCTGCTGCGGCTCTCGCACTGGCTTGCGTGCCTGGCCACGCGGGAATCTTCGGCAAAGACAGCCCGGTGCCGCAGTGGGGACTGGACGCCGCCAGGACCAAGACGCCGGATTATGCAAAGGATGCCGGCTCCGTGATCCTGTTTGACGAGTACGTGGAAGCGGTGGACGGGCAAGGGCGCGCCACGGAACGTGAGCGGGAGGCGATTCGGATCCTGCAGCCGCAGGGCAGGCACGATGGCTGCGCCGTCTCGTATGACGTAGATGAGAAGATCAACTATTTCCGCGAGTGGACGATCGGCGCTGACGAGAAACAGTACCAAGCCAAGGACACGGATTTTGTGGACGAAGGCTTAACCGGCGACGCGATCATGCTTTCGACGCGCAAGGTCCGCATCGTGCATCCTCCGGCTGCCGACGTGGGCGCCACGGTGATCTGCGAGTCAGAAGAGTTGCTGGCACCGTGGGACCAGGAAAAGATTTGGGGCATTCAGCACGGCATTCCTGCGGTTCTGCAGGATCTGGAAGTCGATCTTCCCGCTGGGCGCGCGTATGCGGTATCGTGGCATCGATTTCCTGCGGTGACGCCCGTTGAAGTGGAACCCAATCACTGGCGCTGGGAGATCAAGGACATGCACACGCTTGACCTGCGCGGTGTGAAAGCTAGCCCGGAATGGGAGGCTCTGGCAGCGCGCATGTCGGTAACCTGGGGCGATGCGGCCGTAACAGGCAAGGACAACGAGTGGCGCGCGTTGGGCCAGTGGACAACGACGCTCGAAGCCAACCGCGCCGATCCGACGCCGGAGATCACTGCCAAGGCGCAGGAACTTGTGGCGGGCGCGCCTGATTTTTACTCCAAGCTCAAGAAGATCACCGAATACATTCAGAAAAATATCCAGTACTTCATTGTTGTGCGCGGAATTGGCGGCATGCAGGCCCACTACGCCGGCGACATCTTTCGCAACCGTTACGGAGACTGCAAGGACAAGACAACCCTTTTGATTGCGATGCTGCAGGCGGTGGGTATCAAGGCCTTTTATGTGCCGGTCGACGACCGTCGCGGGGTGGTCGATCCGGATGCGCCGTCGCTTGCGGGCAACCACATGATCACGGCCATCGAAGTGCCGGCGGAGGTGACCGATCCACGCCTGATGGCGATGGTGAAGGCGAATGACAGCAAGCGCTACCTGATCTTCGACCCCACCAACGAACGGATACCGGTGGGGAATCTGCCTTCGTATGAGCAGGGCAGCTATGGCCTTTTGGCTGCGGGCGCTGCAAGCCAGGTGATCGAACTACCGGTTTTGCCGCCTGACACGAATGGCAAAGACCGCAAGGGAACATTCACACTGTCGGACGATGGCGCGTTAACCGGAATGGTGGAAACAACCAGCACCGGTTCGCTGGGAGCGCGGCTGCGCATCGACCTGAAGGAAACCACCGAGAAGGAACAGCGGGACGAGCTGGAAAAGGCAGTGGCGTACGACCTGCCTGGTGTTGTGCTGGACAGCTACAAGTACATTCAGCCGCCCGACCTGGATAAACCGCTGGAACTCGAT
>JASHYS010000307.1 GCA_030042915.1 Acidobacteriaceae bacterium | reverse complement strand
ATCTGCTGATCATGTTCGAGACCATCAAAACCATCATTCTGCGCCGGGGTGCCCAATGAAGTTCGTATTCTGGATTTCGCTGGCAGGGATCTTCTACACCTACCTTGGGTATCCGGTAGCCATGTGGGTCCTGGCACGGCTGCGCCCTCGCTCCTGGCGTTCCAGCCCAATGACTCCCAGCGTGAGTATTGTGCTCGCCGTCCATAACGGGGCAGCGCTTCTTCCCGGCAAGATCCGGCATCTTCTGAGCCTTGACTACTCCAATGTAAAGGAGATCATCCTTGTCTCCGATGGTTCTAGCGACGGCACAGCAGAAATCCTGGGCCGACAGCGTGATCCGCGCATAAAAACCATCGTGCTCACGGAGCACGGCGGCAAAGCGGTCGCCGTCAACGCCGGCATGGCCGCGGCTACCGGGGAAATTCTGCTCTTCATCGATATCCGGCCGGAAGTTGCTCCGGGAGGAATCCAGCGACTGGTGAGCAACTTCGCTGATCCCCAGGTTGGATGTGTGTGCGGAAGGCTGATTCTGCGCCGTGGAGGCCATGACGCAGTTTCCTCGGCGGTAGGCGGGCTCTACTGGCGCTATGAACAATGGACCAGAAAGTGCGAGGCTCTGTGCGATTCGCCTGTGGGTGTGTACGGGGGCTTCTACGCAGTGCGCCGCGAGCTGGCCAAGCCGCAGCCTGCGGGCATCATTCTGGACGACATGTTCCAGCCGCTGTCGATCATCCGGCAGGGATACCGGACCGTCATCGACTCGGAAGCTTGTGTCTTTGATATGTGGCCGGAGAGCCTGGGCGGTGAATTCCATCGCAAGGTGCGGACGCTGGCAGGCAATTTCCAGTTGATCCAACTGGCTCCGTGGACACTGACCACACAGAACCGGGTGCTCTTCCAGTTCGTCTCGCATAAATTGACGCGGCTCGCGGCCCCTTACCTGCAGGTTCTGCTGCTGGTTTCCATGTTGGCCCTTTCTCGAGACTCGATGGTCTTCGCGGCCCTGGCGGCGCTTCAAATCCTCAGCCTGACGGTGGCGGTGGTCGGCATGCTGGTGCGCATTCCGATTCTGGATCGCATCGCCGCTCCAGCCAGCGCGTTGCTGGCGCTGAACGCGGCCGCGGCAGTGGGACTGTACAGGTTTCTATTTACGCGCGGACCGCTTTGGAAAATCTGGACGACGAAGAAGCCAACAGAGCAAGTTGCAGCTCCCCCGGTTGTGCGTATTCCGCCGGAGCCGGTCACTGCTCCAGTCATTGAAATAAGCCGCAGCTTCCTAAGTGAGACGGCGCAACGAAAAGAGGCATGAAAGTACCCTGGGCTGCATTGATTTCGCAGCACGAAAAAGAATAAACGGCGACCGGGGATTGCGGCGTCGAAGCGGCCCGAATCACGGGCTCACTGGAAGAGAAAACCGTTAAAGGCACTTGCCATGACACTGCTGACCCAAGACCGGCACTCCGACTCGATGATGAATTGGAAGCTTCTTTCCATGGTCATCCTGGGAACCGGCGCGATTGTGGGCGGAATTGCAGTGCATGGCAGGATTCTGAAGGTGAGAGCGGCGAGGCTGGAGCACGTGACTCCGCCCGCGCCCTACTTTCCTTCGGGCTCGGCCTGGACACAGGACATCAGTCAGGCCCCTCTCGATCCGCAGTCCTCGGCAATCATTGGATGGCTGGCCAGTGCAGGTGGATGGGGACGCGGAAGAATGCAAGTCGACTTCAGTATCCGGGTGGTGCAGGCATCGGCAGCTACGCCAAAGGTGCGTTTTCGCAAGGGCGGTAGCTGGACATCTCCCGACTCCGACAATGTTTCAGAGATTCCCCTTCCGCCGGGAGGCGGCATCGAGGGGCAACCCGGCTACGAGTGCAATATTGCAGAAAACGACTGCCATCTGATTGTCGTTGACCGCGGCGCCGGCAAGCTTTACGAAGCGTACCAGGCAAACGTCGCGAGCGATGTCGTGATTGCCAACTTCCTCGCGGTTTGGGATCTGAATCGCGTCTATCCGCCGTCGGGCCGCGGAGAGCAATGCACGAGTGCCGACGCCGCCGGATTGCCGATCGCTCCGTTGCTCTTCAACGCGGACGAGCTGGCAACGGGAAGCATCAACCACGCGATTCGCTTCATTCTGCCAAATCAGCGCATGCGCGCCCGTGTCTACGTGCATCCGGCCACGCATGCCGGTGCGCCGCGGGGGCCGGACCTGGCGCCGTCGATGGGCGCGCGCTTCCGCCTGAAGGCCACCTACGATCTGTCGCGATTATCACCTGCAGCACAGGTGGTGGCGCGTGCCATGCAGAAGTACGGCATGATCCTTGCCGATGGCGGCAACATTGCCCTCACGGCGCAAAGCGACGCCGATACGCAGGCGAAGTACTCAGATGTCGATTTTGGGCCTCACGATTTGCAGGACTTGAAGGTCACGGACTTTGAAGTGCTTGATGGAGGTCCGCCGATCCGTTTAACCGATGACTGCGTGCGCAATCGGTTTTGAAAGTTATGGACGTGAAGCAAGGGAAGAGAAAGAAGAACGAGAAAGAGACCGGTAATAGGTGGAATTACGGTACCAACGGGTTTTGGCCAGTTACGTATGTCCGGCACACCGTACGTCGAACCGGGCATTGACCAGCCCGCAGGAATCCGGGACCATGAAGCCAGTATCTGCTTGAGCAAAAAGGGCGTTAGCTTGGTCACGGGCTCCGCATAGAAGTCAGTTCAGGAGATCAGCGGTAGAGACTCCAGAAAGGCCGGCGTCGATGACATCACGTCGCATAGTTTTTTTCGATACAACGCTGAGGGATGGAGAACAGTCCCCCGGTTGCAGTATGAATGTTCAAGAAAAGTTGCGCATGGCCCATGCCTTGGAAGCGCTCGGAGTGGACGTGATCGAGGCAGGGTTCGCAATCGCGTCGGAAGGTGATGCGGAGGCGATCAAGGCCATCAGCGGTGAGGTGCGCGGCCCGTGCATCGGCTCCATGGCGCGCGCTTGCCAGGCTGATGTTGAAGCGGCGGCTCGGGCGTTGGAAGGCGCCGGCCGCTCGCGCATTCACATCGTTCTGGCAAGCTCTGATCTTCATCTGGAATGCAAACTGAAAATCACGCGGGCCCAGGCCCTGGAGCGTGCCGCCAACACGGTCCGCCAGGCCAGCCAGCTGGTCGACGAGGTGGAGTTCTCTCCGGAAGACGCCACGCGCTCGGACCGTGATTTTCTTTGCCAGATGGTGGCCACGGTCATTGAGGCCGGAGCGACGATCATCAATCTTCCCGACACGGTGGGCTACTGCGTTCCCGGCGAGTACGCCTCGTTGTTTGAGTTGTTGCGCGAGCGCGTTCCGCAGACCAAAGGGGTTACGCTTTCGTCCCATTGCCACAACGACCTGGGACTGGCAGTAGCCAATACGCTGGCGGCGGTCGCGGCAGGGGCGCAACAGGTGGAGTGCACCATCAACGGCATCGGCGAACGGGCGGGCAACGCTGCGCTCGAGGAGGTTGCGGCCGCGATGATGGTGCGCAAAGACCAGTTCCCGGTCACTCATGGGCTGGTGCTCGAAAACATCTATCCGGCCAGCCGGATGCTTTCCGACATTATTGGCTTTGCGCCGCAGCCCAACAAGGCAGTGGTGGGGCGCAATGCATTCGCGCACGAAGCGGGCATCCATCAGCACGGAGTGCTGGCCAACCCGCTCACTTACGAAATCATGCGCCCGGCGGCATTTGGCGTGCCTCACAACCAGATTGTGCTGGGCAAGCACTCCGGGCGGCGCGCCCTGGCCCATCGCCTGGAAGAACTGGGCGCGGTGCTGGAGGGACGCGATCTGGATATCGCATATGAGCGTTTCATGGCGCTTGCCGACCGCAAGAAGGGGGTTTTCGATCTGGATCTGCTGGCGCTGGTTCCATCGCGCAAGCCGCCCGCGAGCGAAGACACGGTGCGCGACGGGCAGGTTGCGGAGAATGGGCGCGGAGGCACGGTGCTGGCTCGAGCAAGTGGGATTTCAGGATGATTCAGGCCGGCGCCCGGATTTGGGGGCAGCATTGCCTGGCGCCGGAATCTGAAGCTGGAGCGACAAGGAGGAAAGATACCTGCGGTAGAAGTCGCCGATGAGAGCGCTACTTCCGGGGCATGGTATCCAAGGGGCCTTTTTGATGTAATTGATTGAATTCTTCGTACTTCTCGCAGCCTTGGAGGGTTTGGGTTGCGAGGCTTTCTTCCCCAGTCGGATTTCTCCTGTCGCATAAAGACGAAGCGCGCGCAAAGAAGTGAGTTTCATCATGGAAACCGCTCGGCGTAGCGCGTTTTTCTCTGCAAGGATTGAACCCTGGCAAATCCAAGGGTTCAGCACGATGAAAGCTCACCACCGGGGAGATTTTGCGTGAGTGCTGGCATGAAGGTGACGACGATCCGCGGCGCGGTGGACGCGCAGAGCGAGTTGCAAGGCGGGAAAGTGTTTCTGTTGAGCCCGGAGACGGGCCGTGCGCTGACGTTTGCCGATCTGCGCCGGGACTCTCAGTTGCTGGGCGCGATGCTGCGGGCGGCGGGCCTTGAAACGGGCGACAAGGTGGCTTTCCTGATGGACAACGGGCTGGCCACGGCGGAGCTGTTTCGGGGCGCGATGTACTCGGGCTACGTGGCGGTTCCGCTGAACGTGCGGGCCGGTGCGGCGTCACTTTCCTACATGCTGGAGCACTGCGACGCCAAGGTGGTGTTCGTGGCCGAGCAGTACCGCGGCTTGCTGGGCGAGGCTTTGGAGAGCGTGCGCCGCGACATTCGCGTGATCGACGCCGGGGAAGACGGCGATTTGCCGGCATTCGAGGCCGTTGCGGAGATCGAGCCTCCGGCAGAGATCGAACCCGACGATGCGGCCATGCTGATCTACAGCTCGGGGAGCACGGGCAAGCCCAAGGGGGCCATTCACACGCACAGCTCGGTGATGGCGCACGGGCGCAATTCGATCGCCGGCCACAAGTTGACGGAGGCCGACCGCTCTCTGCTGGTGCTGCCGCTGTATCACATCAACGCCGAGTGCGTGACCCTGGTGCCGACGCTTCTGAGCGGAGGCTCGGTCGCGGTGGCGCACCGCTTTGTGGTGACAAAGTTCTGGGACTGGGTGGAAGAGCTGGGCATTACGTGGTCGGCGCTGGTGCCGACCATCGTGTCTGAGCTGGTGGACTGGAAGGACGGCAAGGAGCGCCGCGCGGCCTATCAGCGGATTCGCTTCTTCCGCTCCTCGTCGGCGCCATTGTCGCCGGCGTTGCAGCAGCAATTTTTGGATAAGTTTCCCATTCCGTTGCTGCAGGCTATGGGATCGACGGAGGGCGGCAACGTATTTTCGAACCCGCAGCCGCCCAAGGCGAACAAGATTGGGTCGCCGGGCTTGCCCTGGGGCTTTGAGACGCGCATCGTGGACCGGGAAGGGGTCGACGTGCCGCGGGGCGAGTCCGGCGAAGTGCTGCTGCGCGGTGCGGGGCTGATGCGGGGCTATTACAAGGATCCCGAAGGCACCGCGGCGGTGGTCGACAGCGAAGGCTGGCTGCACACTGGCGACCTGGCGCGGCAGGACGAGGACGGCTACTTTTTCGTGGTGGGCCGCTCAAAGGAGCTGATCATCAAGGGCGGCGTGAACATTGCCCCACGCCAGATCGACGAGGTGCTGGAGTCGCACGCTGCAGTGCTGGAAGCGGCCGCAGTGGGTGTGCCCGACCGGTACTTCGGCGAGGATGTGGTGGCGTTTGTGGTGCTGAGGCCCGAGGGTGCGGCCGACGAGCGCCAGCTGCTGGCGTTCTGCGAGACGCGGCTGGGGCATTTTAAGAGCCCATCGCGGATTCATTTCCTGAAGGAGTTGCCCAAAGGTCCGTCGGGCAAGGTGCAGCGGCTGCGGCTGCTGGACCCGGCGGTGCTGGAGGCCGTGGCGGCTACTGCGCAGCCGGCCACAGAGACGACAGTGAGCGCAGAGCAAGCGGGAGGCCAGTCGATCGAGCAGATTATTGCCGGCGCCTGGGCCGAGGTGTTGAACGTACCCCAGGTCGACGGCGAGACCAACTTCTTCGCCCTCGGCGGTCACTCGCTGCTGGCTATCCAGTGCCTGTCGAAGCTGCGTGACCGGCTGCCCATCGTTTTGTCGCTTGCGGACTTTTTTGAAAACAGCACTGTCAGCGAGCAGGCCGCGCTGGTGCGCAAGCGTCTGCACCGGGCCGGCGACGCGCCAAGCGGCCAGGAGTCCGGCAACCTGGAGCAGTCGCTGCTGCAGCAGGTGGTGCACAAACCGGAAGAGAAGCCGATTCCGCGCCTGGATCCGTCGCAGCCTCATCCACTGAGTCCCGCCCAGCAGGGTTTGTGGTTCCTTGGCCAATTGATTCCCGACGTGCCGGTCTACAACGAGTCAGAAGCCGTGCGCCTGAGCGGGGAGCTGAACGTCGAGGCGCTGGAAAAGGCCATGAACGCGGTTGTGGATTCCCAGCCCGTGCTGCGCTCCACCATCCGGATCGTCAACGAAGTGCCGCACGCCGTGGCTCACCCCAGCTGGCCGCTGCGCTTCAAGCGCATCGACTTGAGCGCTCTGCCCGCGGCCGAGCGCGAGAGCGAAGCGGAACGGTTGCTGATTGCCGAGCCGCGCCTGCCCTATCACCTTGAAACCGAGCCAGGCATCCGTGTCACGCTGCTTGAGCTGAGCCCGCGCGATCACGTGCTGATCCTGATGATGCACCACATCGTTTGCGACTGGGCATCGGAGGGCATCATCTGGCGGCAGCTTTCGGCCGCTTACCGCTCCCAGCTCAACGGCCAGGCTTCGAACCTCCCTGTTGCGCCGGTCAGCTTCGGCGACTATGCCGCGTATCAGCAGCAGCAACTGGCTGCCAACAGCTACGCTGCCGACCTGGACTATTGGGAAGAGACCTTGAAAGGCGCGCCGCCG
This sequence comes from Acidobacteriaceae bacterium, assembly GCA_030042915.1. The sequence continues at coordinate 1,964 of JASHYS010000307.1, read as the reverse complement.
CTGCTGGAGTTGCCCGCCGACCGGTCGCGGCCGGCCATGATGAGTTACAGCGGCAACCGGTTCCGCTGGAAATTGAGCAATAGCCTTACCGAGGCTCTGCGCGACACCAGCCGCAGAGAAAAGACCAGCCTGTTTACCATCTTCGCCGCGGCCCTGGACACACTGCTCTATCGGTATTCGGGCAGCGACGACATTCTGCTGGGCATACCGCTTGCCGACCGCGATCACGCCGAACTCGATGCCGTGGTGGGCTACCTGTTGCACATGCAAGTGCTGCGCGCCAGGCTCTCAGGCCAGATGTCGTTTCGCGAGCTGTTGAGCAAGGTGCAGAAGGCGGCCCTGGACCTGTACGTGCACCGGGCCGTGCCCTTTGACCAGGTGGTGCACAGGCTGCAGCAGGAGCGCAACCTGAGTTACACGCCGGTTTTCCAGGTGCTGCTCAACTGGCGCGATCGCGACCAGCTCCTGTCGTTCATCGGGCTGGAGGGATTGGCCGTCGAGTCGCTGCTGGCGGCAGCAGCCAGCGCCAAATTCGATCTCTATTTCCAGGCCACCGATATGGGCGACGAGATCTGGCTGGAACTGGAGTACAACACCGACCTGTTCGATCACGACCGCATGCTGCGCATGATGGGGCATTGGCAAGCGGTGCTTGAAGCTGTGGCTGCAGACACCGCCGTTGCTCTGGCACAGATTCCCATCCTGACTGCCCCCGAGCGCCAACAGCTGCTCGTCGAATGGAACAACACGGGGGCAGAGTATCCGAAAAACACTTCCCTTGCGCAGCTGGTGGAAGAGCAGGTGGAGCGGACTCCGGATGCGATTGCCGTGGCCAGCGGCGATAAGCACCTCTCGTTCAGAGAATTGAATGCACGCGCCAATCAGCTGGCGCACGAATTGATGAAGCATGGGGCCGGTCCCGAGCAGGTGGTGGGATTGTGTGTCGATCGCTCAGTAGATTTAGTGGTGGGCCTGCTGGCTATCGTCAAGACTGGCGGAGCTTACTTGCCGCTTGACCCCATCTTCCCGGCGGACCGGCTCAGCTACATGCTCGAAGACAGTGGCGCTCAATTGCTGCTGGCGGAGGAAAGACTTCTCGCCAATCTGCCCAAGTTCGGCGGAACGACGGTGCTGCTTGAGGACGAGGCCTGGCAAAGGAACCAAAGCCACAATCCCTCTGTACCCGTTGGGCCCGACAACCTGGCCTACCTGATCTACACCTCCGGTTCGACAGGCAAGCCCAAGGGAGTGCAGGTGCCGCGCGGGGCACTGACGAATTTCCTGTGGTCGATGCGGGAATCGCTGGAGTTGACGGCGCAGGACCGGGCTCTTGCCGTGACCACGATTTCTTTCGACATCGCCGGACTGGAACTCTGGTTGCCGCTGCTGGTGGGGGCAAAAACCGTTGTTGCCAGTCGCGAGTCGGTGATCGACGGCCATGCGCTGCGGAATTTGCTCGACAGCCACGACATCACCTTCATGCAGGCGACCCCGGTCACCTGGCGGCTGCTGTTCGAGAACGAGTGGCCGGGCAAAGCCAACCTACAGGCAGCGTGCGGCGGCGAAGCTCTGCCGCCGGAGCTGGCAGCACGGCTCCAGCCCGCAGTGGGGCGGCTCTGGAACCTGTACGGGCCTACGGAGACCACCATCTGGTCCACGGCCTCAGAGATCACCAACGGACGGCTTCCGGTTTCCATCGGCCGCCCGCTGGCCAATACGCAGATTTACATCCTCGACGCAGGCGGACAGCCGACGCCCATTGGAATCGCGGGCGAGCTGTGCATCGGCGGAGACGGCGTTGCGCGCGGATACCTGAACCGGCCGGAATTGACCGCAGAGAAGTTTGTGGCCGATCCTTTCCAGGAGAACGGCGCCAGAATGTACCGCACCGGCGATCTGGCGCGCTATCACGCCGATGGAAACATCGAATGCCTGGGCCGCAACGACTTCCAGGTGAAGGTGCG
>JASHYS010000306.1 GCA_030042915.1 Acidobacteriaceae bacterium | reverse complement strand
TCGGTCATCTGATGAACGAGTTCGGCATAAAGGAAGCACTGATCGCGCGGCTGGGCCTGGCTGGCCTTGGCTTCGAGGGCGTCAATGGTTTGCTGGTCGGGGGGATTGTTGTCGGCGGATGAGGCGCACAGAGGGGTTGCGGTCAAGCTCACTGCGAGGAACGCGGCGATCGAAACTGCGATCCGCATCGGGGCCTCCTCGTGCGGTGATGCCCCCAGAAATTGTGACTATAGTAGTCGCATTTCACGACAATCCGCAAGAGGTAAGATGCGGGATTTTGATGGGGCGAATAACTCAGGTACCAAAAGGGGGCGGAGCTGAGGCCTGCGTGACCTTTCCGAGACAAGCTCGAGACAAAATTCAGACAAGTGGGCCCTACTTTTCCAGAATCTGCAGGCGCTGGCGGGCCTGCCATTCCTGATCCGGCAGCTTGCCGGCGGCGGCCTCGAGAAAGCGATGGTAGTAGGCGGCCGCCTGCTGTTTCTGGTGCAGGGTGTCATACGCCTGCGCCCACAGGAAGAGGGTCGCGGCGTTGTCAGGCGCAGTTCTCGAGCGCATGGTGAGCGCCTGCAGCGTCACATCGGGGCGATTGGTGCGAAAGGCGGTAAAGGCCAGGCCGCTCCAGCCGTCGGTGCTGGCGGGGTCGATCCGGGTGGCCTTGTCGAATGCGGCGTAGGCGTCGGCGAAGCGGGCCAGGCGCACCAGGTTCTGCCCGTGAGCGACGAGCAGGCCGGCATCTTCGGGAGCAGCGGCGAGCAACTGGACGTAGAGCTGGTCGGAACCGGCATAGTCGCCGGCCACGGCCAGAACCTGGGCCAACATGCCCGCGATGGCAGGATCTCCGGGGTGGGCGTCGTGCAGCTTTTGCAAAAGCGGGAGAGCCTCGGCCTTATCCTGTGCGGCCAGCACGGTGGCCAACTGCGCAGTGAGTGTGGGGTCGTCGGGCGCTTTGGCCAGCGCCGCGCGCAGCAGGGTTTCGGCGTCGGGGTATTGTTTGCGCAGGATCAGCAGGTGGGCCAGGCCGGCAGTGGCTTGAACGGAGTCGGGTTGCTCAGCCAGGACGCGGCGGTAGGCGGACTCGGCGGCATTGTATTCGCCGGCTTTTTCGGCCAGTTCAGCGGCGAGCAGCGTGTCGGCTGGAGTTTCGGGCGAGAGCTTGAGAGCTTCGAGAAGGTCGTTGGAGGCTTGGGTGGGATTGGAGCCGCTGTCGATGCGCGCCAGCGCGCGCCAGGCGCGGGCCTTGAGAGCGGGTCCGGCTTCACCGGGGTCGAGCTGGGTGGCCGCAGCCAGCTCAGGGCGGGCTTCATCGGGTTTATTTTGCCGCGCCAGCAGTAGCCCGAGGGAGATATGCGCTTCAAAGGAGTTCGGGTCGGCGGCGACGGCGCGGCGATAGAGAGCAGCTGCGTCGTCAAGGCGGTTCTGGGCGTCGGCCACGTAGCCGGCATCGAAAAGGGCTCGGGCATCGGCGGGGTGGGCGGCAATCCACGCATCCAGCCTGGCCTCGGCGGTCTTCCAGTCGGAATTGGCAATGGCGGCTTCGGCGTCGGCTAGTTGAGCAGGAATGGATTGAGCGGCCGCGGAGGCTTGGGCCGGGGCCGCAGCAGCTGGCGGCGAAGATGGCGAGGAATCCTGGGCGGAAGCTGATTGGAAAATCAGGGGCAAAAGAAACAGAAAGAGAGCGAAGCGAGACACGAAAAACCTCAATCAACAGTTTAATGGGAACCGTTGCGGCTTCATTGGAACAGGTGCGGCGGAACGGGTAAAGGTCGAGTGAGGATCAAGGTCCATTGCAACATCTTGCAAAGGTCAATAGACGCGATTTGCCCACGGGATGGTTCGTGCAGTCGTGCCTCGATCAGAGTGATTTCGGGCTCGGTAGTTCGGAGCAAACTGAGAGCATTGGACTTGCTTAGCACGAACGAACATGACCTTCTAGTGCGGGCGCGAACAGGCAACTTGCCCCCGAGGCATCGCATCGATCCTAAGTAAGGTCGTGTTTCACAGAAGCCTGAGAGGCACCGAGGTTGCCTCTCTCCCTACGTCACAACCCTTGGGGAAAAACCACCAAAAACAAGGTGATCGGGGTGCGCCTAGCCATGCAAGATGATCGAGGTGAGTCAATGACATTTGTTTCCATGCAACATATGCCCCTGACGCGTGCCTATCTTTGCCAGGATTGCAACTGTGTCGGAAACTGTGCGGAACAATGCCCTGCCTGCGCTTCCCATGCGCTGATCGGGCTGGCGGGCGTGCTGAATCGCGAGGCAAAAGACGAGATTCAACTCCAGTTGGTCCGCATGCAGCCACTGGCGGCATAAATTTATCGAGATTTGCGAAGTTCCCTCCGAATCAGACAAATTAATCGGCTCAGAACCGTGAGCTGGGCCTGCCTTTGCTCGGCCGGAAGCGCAAAACTCGTGCACGCTGCATAAAGCACTGAGTTCCATCCCCTCTTGCCGGCCAATTTATAATGAAAGATGGACGGTTGCGCCCTGAGACTCGCAGAGAGCACTGTGGCGCGGCCGGCCGAAATCATTCCGGCAGAATCCCCGTTGAACGACTCCATCGTCATCCGCGGTGCGCGGACCCACAATTTGAAAAACCTGACCTGCGAGATCCCTCATGGGAAGCTGACGGTGATCAGCGGCGTTTCGGGTTCGGGCAAGAGCTCGCTGGCCTTTGACACCATTTATGCCGAAGGGCAGCGGCGGTACGTGGAGTCGCTTTCGGCCTACGCGCGGCAGTTTCTGGAGCGAATTGAGAAGCCGGACGTGGACGAGATCGACGGACTGGCCCCGGCGATCGCCATCAAGCAGAAGAATACGACCCGCAATCCGCGCTCGACTGTGGCCACGGCAACGGAGATTTACGACTACCTGCGCCTGCTGTATGCGCGCTGCGGCGAGGTCCACTGCGTTGATTGCGACGGCCTGGTAAAGCGCGATTCAGTGGATGAGGCGGCGGAAGCGATCTTGGCGCTGGGCGAGGGAACGCGGCTGAATGTGCTGTTTCCCGTGATGAGCGCTGCGGTTGCAGCCGCGGGAACCAATGCGAAGACGGCTGGCACGGCGGGCCGCGCGGCGAAGGCAAAAGCCGCGTCGAAAAGCAAGGCGCAGGCCGGGAGCGCTGAGTCGCCGCACATGGAAGCGATGAAAGCGAGGCTGACGGAGCTGCGCACATCCGGATTCAACCGGCTGTGGCAACAAGGAAGGATTTTCGAGTTTTCCACGCCGGAATCGCTGATTGACGTGGATTTTTCCGCTCCGCTGTTTGTGCTTTTGGACCGGATTGTGGTGAGCGCAGACAATCGCGCGCGCATTGTGGACGCCGTGGAGACAGCGTATCGCGAGGCGGGCGAGGTGATCTTCGAAGAAGTTCCCCGCGACGAGGCGGCGGAGCGGCGCCAGCTGCGCTTTTCAGGCGCGTACGAGTGCAGCAACTGTCATCGGCCGGGACGCGAGCCCGAGCCGAGGCTGTTCAGCTTCAACAATCCCTTTGGCGCGTGTCCGCGCTGCCAGGGATTCGGCAACACGGTGGACTACGATCTGAACCTGGTGATTCCAGACCCGGGTCTGACTCTGGCGGGCGGCGCCATCGATCCGTGGAATCGGCCCAAGTACCGGCCATGGTTCAGCGAGCTGCGTAAGCGCGCGACGGAACTGGGCGTGAAGCTGGACGTGCCCTGGCGCGATCTGCCTGAGGCGGCGCGCGAGACGGTGCTGCGCGGCAAAGATGGGTTCCCGGGGGTGATGGGATTCTTTGCGCAGTTGGAGCGCAAGAAGTACAAGCTGCACGTGCGCGTGATGCTCAGCAAGTATCGCGGTTACGCGGAGTGCCCGGATTGCCGTGGACAGCGGCTGCGCGCTGAGGCGCGTGCGGTGCGGATTGCTGGCAAAAACATTTGCCAGGCGACGGCGCTCACCATTGCGCAGGCCAAGGAGTTTTTCGACGGGCTCGAACTGACGGCGATGCAGGAGGAGATTGCCGGGCCGATTTTGACCGAGGTGCGGCAGCGGCTGAGTTTTCTGGTTGCCGTTGGCTTGGAATATTTGACGCTGGACCGGCTGGCTTCGACGCTTTCGGGTGGCGAGGCGCAGCGGATTCAACTGGCGACATCGCTGGGATCGCGGCTGGTGGGCGCGCTCTATGTTTTGGATGAACCTTCGATCGGATTGCACACGCGCGACACGGCACGGCTGATCCATATTCTTGAGGAGCTGCGCGACCTGGGCAACACGATTCTGGTGGTGGAGCACGACGCCGACATCTTGCGTGCGGCAGATCATCTGCTCGATCTGGGGCCGGGAGCGGGCGAATTCGGCGGGAAGCTCCTTGCGGACGGTGTGCTCGCCGAGATCGAGGCCAACCCCAATTCGCTCACCGGCCGTTACCTGAGCGGAAAAATCGCGATTCCAGTTCCCACGCGACGGCGTGCACCGGGACGCGAAAAGCTGGTGCTGCGCGGGGCGCGAGCCAACAACCTGCGCGGGCTCAACGTGACCATTCCACTGGGGCTGCTGGTAGCCGTCACGGGCGTTTCCGGGTCAGGCAAGTCCACTTTGGTGCACCAGGTGCTGTACCGCGCTGTGGCGCGCGCGCTGGGTCAGACCGATGGCGGCGATCCGTCGGGAAGTTTTTCGTCGCTCAGCGGTGTGGAGAGGCTCAATGACGTAGTGCTGGTGGATCAGACGCCCATCGGACGCACGCCGCGATCGAATCCCATCACCTACATCAAAGGATTCGACCTGATTCGCGAACTGTTTGCGGCGCAACCCGACGCCAAGCGGCTGGGGCTCACGCCGGGGCATTTTTCGTTCAACGTGCCGGGCGGCCGCTGCAACACCTGCGAGGGCGACGGCACGGTGACGGTGGAGATGCAGTTCCTGGCCGACGTGGAGCTGCCCTGCGAAGACTGCAACGGCACGCGCTACCAGGTGAAGATTCTCGAAGTACAGTACAAGGGCAAAAATATTCACGACGTGCTGCAGATGACGGTGAAAGAGGCTCTGCGGTTCTTTGCCGGACAGACGCGGCTCCTGGAAAAGCTGGCGGTGCTGGATGAGATCGGGCTCGGATATCTGCGGCTGGGGCAGTCGGCAACCACGCTTTCGGGCGGCGAAGCGCAGCGCGTCAAGCTGGCCGCGCACCTGGCCTCGGTGCGGGCCGTGAATGCGGCGGCCAAGCCGTCGCA
>JASHYS010000305.1 GCA_030042915.1 Acidobacteriaceae bacterium | reverse complement strand
ACTGCGCCCTCGCTGCGCGGGAAGGCGCTGACATTCTGTTTGCGCCCTCAGTCGATGAACTCTACCCCAACGGTCCTGATTCCACCTTTGTCGAGATCCCGGCCTTGAGCAATCGCCTCGACGGCGCCTCCCGTCCCGGCCATTTCCGCGGCGTCGCCACTGTCGTTGCCAAGCTCCTTATTGCCGCCGAGCCCGACCGCGCCTTCTTCGGCCAGAAAGACGCTGCGCAAGTCGCCATCATTCGCCGCCTCGTCGCCGATCTCCGTCTCGGTGTCGAAATTGTCGTCTGCCCCATCGTCCGCGACCGCGACGGGCTCGCGCTCAGCTCGCGCAATGCTTATCTCACACCCGCCGAGCGCACTCAGGCTCTCACCCTCAGCCGCGCCGTCCGCCACATTGAGTCGCTGGTCGCGCAGGGCGAGCGCCGCGCCCACATGCTGCTCGCTTCAGCGCACGGCGTGTTTGCCTGCGAGCCCGACGTCCGCATCGACTACATCATCCTCGTCGATTGGTCCACGCTCGAGCCCGTCGAAATCGCCGCACCCGGCACACTCTTCGCTGTGGCCGCCTGGGTCGGCAACACGCGGCTCATCGACAACACGCTTCTGAATTAGACCCTCTGAAGAAATCCGTTGCAGAGACGAAGCCCCACCTTGCAATCTGAATGCAATGCCGGAGCTCCCCGACATCGCCGCCTACATCACCGCACTCGAGCCGCGCATCCTTGACAAGACTCTTGAACGTGTACGCCTGCAAAGCGTCTTCGTGCTGCGCACCGCCGACCCTCCCATTGCTTCCGTCGAAGGCCGGGCCGTTCACGAACTGCGCCGCATCGGCAAGCGCATTGCCATCGGGCTCGAAGGCGACCGTGGCTCCCGCCCCGACAACCGGCTCTGGCTCATCATCCATCTCATGATTGCGGGCCGCCTTCACTGGCGGCCTGCGCAAGCCAAACTGCCCGGCCGCGCCCTCGCGGGCTTTGACTTCTTGGATGGCAGTCTCGTTCTTACTGAGGCCGGCTCCAAGCGGCGCGCATCACTGCATCTTCTTCGCGGCGAGCAGGCTCTCCGCGACATCGATCCTGGCGGTATCGAGATTTTTTCGCCCCAAACCGATCTCGACGCATTTCGCGCCGCGCTCACCGTCGAGAACCGCACCCTCAAGCGCGCGCTCACTGATCCGCGCCTGATCAGCGGAGTGGGCAACGCCTACTCCGACGAGATTCTCCACACTGCCCGACTCTCGCCTGTTGCGCTCACCCACAAGCTTAAGCCCGAGGAATGGGAACGTCTCTATGCCGCCACGCGCGCCACATTGGAGCTTTGGATCGCGCGGCTCTCCTCCGAAGCCAAACGGAAATTCCCTGAGGGCGTCACCGCATTCCGCCCTGAAATGGCCGTCCACGGCCGCTTCGGCCAGCCCTGCCCGCGTTGCGGCTCGCCCATTCAGCGCATCCGTTACGCCGACAACGAAACCAACTACTGCGCAACCTGCCAGACTGGCGGAAAGGTCCTCGCCGATCGCAGCCTATCGCGTCTGCTCGGCTCCGATTGGCCGCGCACCCTCGAAGAACTTGAAGCCCTCAAGCGCCGCTGATTATGCGGCGTCTGTACCCCTTCCCAGCGTTTCGACACTGTTTACCACTTCATATACCACTTCTGCACCATTAGGCCGTTATTACCTTGACATTACCTTTGTGTACACGCAGAGTGGTTGCGACGACTCCTTTTCGGGAGAGGGCAACCATTGTCCTTTTCCCTGATGCACGTGTGCATGGAGCCGAACATTAACTCCGTTTTGGAGGGTTCACGAAATGCATGTCGCTTACGTCCCGGTCCTGGTTTCGGCGGTAATCATGTGGTTGCTTGGAGCTCTCTGGTATGGCTTGCTCTTCCGCAAGTCGTGGAGAAAGCTCGTTGGCTACGCAGAAGGCGAGAAGCCGAAAAACATGGCCTTCGGCATGGTCACCCATTTCATTGCTTGCGTGGTTCTGTCCTTTGTGATGCTGCATATCGCCACATGGGGAATGGGTCCGCGCAGGCTCTTCACGGGGGGCGCTACGCTGGGCGTCATTTGCTGGCTCGGCTTTATGGCGCCGCCGCTGTTTGCCCAGCACATCTTTGAAGGCCGGCGCGTCAACCTCTTCGCCATTAACGCCGGATATTGGCTCCTGGCCATGGCCATCGCCGGTGGAATCCTCGCGGTCTTCCACTAAACTGCTTTTCCCTCCGGCTGCGCAATATGCGACCCACGCAAGGGGGCAATTTCCCCAGGGGAAATTGCCCTTTCCGCTAGGCGCCCTAACTGTTTCTATGGCGGGAACGCCCTTGCGCCCTGCCAGCATCCTGCCTCAAGGTCCGGCCATCGGATTGAAATATGCGGAGTGCGTTCCTTTGTAACAGTCTGCAATCTACAATCTACTTATGACCCGATCCATCATCGCCACTGACTTGGCGCCCGCCGCTATCGGCCCGTACTCACAGGGCGTGCGGGTTGGCAATCTCATCTTTACGGCCGGCCAGATTCCCATCGATCCCGTAACGCAACAACTCGTCCCTGGCGGCATCGCCGAGCAAACCAAGCGCGCGCTCGAGAATCTTAAGGCCATCCTCGAAGAGGCCGGCAGCAGCCTTGATCGCGTCGTAAAGGCCACGGTTTTTCTGAAGGACCTGAACGACTTCACCGCCATGAACGCCGTTTACGCGTCGTATCTTGAGGGAGACGGCGAGGCGCCCGCCCGGACCACCGTTGAAGTAGCTCGCCTTCCCCGCAATGTCCTCGTCGAAATTGAGTTGATCGCCGAAGCCTAGTGAGCCGACGGCCAGGCGGGATTATGCGGGCGCCGGCGCGCCCTCACAGGAGCTCAACATGAGCAATTCGCAGCAGAAAGTCGTCCGCACCGACGCCGAGTGGCGCGCGCAACTCACGCACCAGCAGTATCACGTGCTGCGCGAGAAGGGAACTGAGCGTCCTTTCACCGGAGCCCTCACTGAGAATCACGAAACGGGCAATTATCACTGCGCCGGGTGCGGTGCGCTGCTTTTTCTAAGTGGCGCCAAGTTCGACTCGGGCTGCGGCTGGCCCAGCTTCATGATTCCCGCCGACTCCAAAGCCGTCGAGGAGCACGAGGACCTCAGCCACGGCATGCGCCGCGTCGAGGTCACCTGCGCCCGCTGCGGAGGTCATCTGGGCCACGTCTTCCCCGACGGCCCACGTCCCACCGGCTTGCGCTACTGCATCAACTCTGCCTCACTTACGTTCACCCGCGAAGGCAAATAGGGTTCATGCGTGCGGCAGGATTTGGTGCACAACAAACCCCGTCTTCTGCAAGACGGGGTTCTGAACTTTACCAACAATAAGGGCGCAGGGGGCTACGCCTTTGCGACCTTGCCGCTCTTGATGCAGGTGGCGCACACACGCAGCCTCTGGGGCGCGCCGTTCACCATGGCCCTCACTATCTGTAAATTCGGATTCCAACGACGCCGCGTCACGTTATGCGCGTGCGAAATGTTATTGCCAAAGCGCGGGCCTTTCCCGCAAATATCGCAGACTTGTGCCATGATTTAACTCCAGATTTCTGAGCGGCTTTCTTGAGCCACCCTCAGCGCTCCAGACGAGCGCCGTCAGCATCCCGACACTTCAGTATATCAGCGCGCCGCGAGCCGCGCCCACGCGTCAAAGCCCGCCAAGCGCAAAACATCTACGCACCTCGTAACGAGCGCCTTCCGGGCCGAGATGACTTTCGTACAGCACAAACTCCCGCGCCGTGAAGCCTGAGAATGCCGGCCGGCTGGGCGTCGCGCCCTTCAGTTTGCGCAGTCCCGATGCGCGCCCCTGGCCCTTCGCACGCGATAACGTGATGTGTGGATGAAAGGGCCGCGTCTCGGCAACAAATCCGCACTCAACGGTCGCGTCCACCACTTTTCGCTGAAGCAGGGCCAATTCGTGCGTGACCACAACGTCGGCAAAAAACACTTGGGCGCGGTCAAAAGATCCCAGCTCGCCGAGCCGCACCGCAACCGGCGCAGCGCGTACCTCGCCCAGCCGTGCGCACAAGCATTCAAATTGTTCCTGCGTTGCATTTCCCAGAAACTGCAGCGTGATGTGCCACGACTCAGGTTCAGTCCAGCGCAGGCGCCCGCCACTCGAGCCCTGTTTGCCTTCCGCGATCCTCAGCTGCGCCACCACCGCAGCGAGCTCGCGCATCACCTCATCCGCCAATGCAAGCCCAACGAACAATCGCATACCGGGCCAGTGTACTTGCAAAACCCAGAGCGGGTGCCCACAGCCTCGCCGCGCGTCCTGTCCTTGCGGTTAGGATGAGTTGCTCATTCTCAATGCGCCGGCGTTGCCGAAGTTCGATTCGACGGTGGAGCTCCCGAATCTTCGCCCTCGTCCCACTGCTCACGCGGAATCACGAAATCTTTGGGCATCTTGTGCCCGCGATGGCAGGTCCCGCACGTCACCGGCGAGCCCATGTCGTCTTTGTCCAAATCCATCGCCTTGCTTATGTAGTCGGTATTCATCTGCTGCGTCATGGTGTACATGATCCGCGCAATCTGCTTGTCGGGCTTGGAATCGTCTGCGAAGTTCAGCCGCGGCCGGCCGTTCGGGCCGATATTATGCGGGTCGGCCATGTGGCAGGTATCGCAATGCACACCCAGCGATCCCGCCCATTTCTGCATGATGTCGCGCACCTCGCGTCCGCTCAGGTCCTTTGGCAGCACTTTCAGGTTGGTCGGAGCAGGGTAGTTGCGCATGGGCCGGCCCGCGCCTGCGGTCGGCCTGCTCGATTGTGGCGATGCCGTCGCGCTTGGCGATCCGGGCACGGCTTGCGGCGCTTGCGCCGCGGCGCTCGCGGAAAGAAGGGCCGCGCCGGCCAGGCCGGCCGCGACAGCATAGGAGAACAGGGAAGAGAATTTCACGCGCAGTATTCCTCTCAGTGTTGGGCCTTGCATTTGGGGAAGAGCCGGGACATGGTGTCTACACCGGCTACTTTTTCAGTTTACGCAATGAGGTGGATCGCACAAAGATGCCTTCGCGATTGATTGCCTGCGATCCCGAGACATAGGGATTCCCAGCGAGAATGAACCGGAGGGGCAGGTCTACCGCGTGGCGAATGCCGATGCGCCGCGTTACCAGGACGCGACCGCCGCGAAAACCATCATTGCGCACCTGCAGCGGCGACTCAGGATTGAGCAGATCGAGGCCGTTATCCGCGCTCCGCGTGATATTCAGCGCTTTGCACAAGCGTCCTGGCCCGCTTGTCAGCTCCCGCATGAATCTCAATCTTTCTCGCGCGCTGGCCGCATCCTTTTCCGGCCTACCGTTCGCGCTGGAACGGGTCGCAGGCCAATCCAGCCCCCGGTTTCGCGCCATCTGCTCCAGCCCCGTCACCGGTTCCAGCGCCCGCAGCAATATGCCGCCCGCCTTTCCTTCCTTTCCGCAGGAGAAATTCATGCAATAGTACTGTCCGTAGATAAAGTACACATACGCGTGTCCGGCAGGCCCAAAAAGGACCGCGTTTCGGGCCGTCTCTCCAACGTGCGTGTGGGCCGCCGGGTCGGGCGTTTCGCCGTACGGTCCCAGGTACGCTTCCACTTCCACAATTCGCCCCGCCAGCCACCCTGAGCGACCGCGGCGCGCGAGCAATTTCCCAAGCAGCCGCGGCGCCACTCGCTCCGGAGGCGCCGCAAAAAAGACGCGCTTCAGCAGGTTTCCCAACAACTGCCCGTTGTCGTTCCGCGCCACGCAACCCACCTGTTGATGCAATGAATGTGATTAACACCAGCGGCTAATTCGCTGATTCCCTAACTTGCTGACTCGCCTCGCCTTATTTGCGCGCCTTGTTCCATTCCTTAATCAGTGCCAGCACTTCCTCGGCGTGGCCCTGCGGTGTGACCTTGGGAAAGATGTACAACAGCGTCTGATCCGGCCCAATCACGAACGTAGTCCGCTCAATCCCCATCACTTTCTTGCCATACATGTTCTTTTCCTTCAACACGCCAAACTGTTTGCAGACTTTCTCGTCTACATCAGCAAGGAGCGTGTACGGAAGGTCGTATTTTGCCTTGAATTTGGCTTGTTCGCGGGGCGTGTCGCGCGAAATGCCCAGCACCACCGCCCCTGCCGCCTGCAGCTTTTTGAAGGTATCGCGGAAGCCGCACGCCTCAATGGTGCAGCCAGGAGTGTCGGCCTTGGGGTAGAAAAAGAGGATGACGGGCTTGCCGGCAAAATCCGAAAGGCTTACGGTTTTGTCCTCGTCGGTTTGCAGGGTAAAATTGACCACTTTCTTGTTCAGTTCCATCAGGAATATCCTTTCTAGAGAAGGCTCGGGCCGCGGCTCGAGCGCCAGGCTCGATTATTGTCGAGAGAAGAGCAAGGTGTCATTGCGAACTACACATCGCTTGTGGAATTCGGCTGCGGCAGGGGGCCCCATCACGGGGTGCCACACCGTCGCCCGACCGTCGTTTTTGGGGTGGGGAGCACTGCTTGCCGTTGGCGTGCTCGCCGCAGCTCTTCCGGCCTCTGCGCAGTATCAGGGCACGGTCGCCAAACCTGACGTGAACACGCCCGATTTGCGCGCTGTTGGTGTCCTTGAATGGACCGGTGACGAAGCCCATCCCAAGGCGACCCGCCTCATCCCCATCTGCATTTACGACGGTCAGGAACTCGAAGATGCGGGCATCTACATGGCCCGGCCTGCGCCGATGGCCCTGGAGAGCGAGGTCGAATATCAACTCCAGCAGGATGGCAAGCCCGTTGGTCTCTTTATCGTCGATAGCGCCGGCGAGCAGCAAGGTTCCTGGGTCGGTTTTGGAAAGATGAAGCCAATGGCGGTTGCCCGTCCCAAGCCGGCGCAAGTCGCCAAAATCGACGAAGACGACACGCAGAGCGATACACCCGTTCTGCACCGGAAGCATCCCGCGGGGAATTCCGGCGGTGGGGACTCGGGTTCCAACTCCGGCTCCAATGCGCCGCCGCCCGATCCCGACCGTCCCACACTGCACAAGGGTGGCGACACCTCAAGCTCAGGTTCCGGCGGCGATTCCGGCAGCTCCAGCCCGGATTCAGGCGCACCCGCTGCCGATCCCGACCGTCCTACCTTGCACCGCAGCGACGATAGTTCCACCACCAACACGTCGTCGAGCGCCTCTGGCCAGCCCAAGGCCAAAACGAAGAATCAGGATGACGAAGGCTACGTCGAAGACGTCGCCACGGTAACTGATCCTGAGCGGCCGCGCCTCTTTCGCGGTAAATCCGAGGGATACAGCGCGCCCGTACTGCCGAGCCTGGTCGGTCTGCCTACTGACCTGCAGCAGGAAGTCGCCGTTAGCGACGCCAAGAATCGCCCCGTGCATCTCTGGGATTACACCTGGGCCAATCCTGACGACCCCGACAAAATGAAGGCCGCCATGGAAGACATGGCGCGCACAGCTCTCGGTCTCAATCCGCCTCCCGCGCCCGCCAAGCCTGCGGCCAAAACAGCCTCCACGGCCCACAAAACCACCAAGGCCGCTACTCCTCAAACCCCACCGCCCGCCCCGCTCGTCGACGAGCAATTCCACGTCTTCGAACTGGCTTATGGCTCCGGCGCCACCATGGTGCTTTCGGCGCACACCGCGGGCGCAGGTGCTCCCATCAAGTTCGTCACCCTGGTCGCGCAGCCCGACCTCTACGGCAACGTCGCTGTCCTGCTCAAGAATGTCTCTGAAGCGGGCCACCTTGACGAAACTCCCCGCTGGCGTCTGGTCGACGCTGTTGATGCCATGGCCGACAACCGTGGCGACCTCCTCTTTGAGCTGCGCGGCGACACGCAACGCCAGTTCGCCCTCTATCGTGTGCTACGCGGGCAGGCAACCCGCATCTTTTTGAGCGGAGCCGATGCCATCGGCGGCGCCACAGCAGGCAACTAAAGTCATCCCATAAAAGAGTCATTCGGTCCGAATAATCCGGCGCTTCCCTCCTATACAATCAAATGAGACAAGTGGGCATGTTGCCACTTCTTCAAGGAACTTGGAACGATGGCATCTGCCCTCACCGCACGCCCGCCGGAACCCTCTGCTTCGCCTCTTTCGATGTCAATTCCAGCTATGCAAGACTCCTCAGCCGCAGCGCAACAGGGAGCCCAACATACCGTTTCGGCACGGACGCTCATCCGCATGGGCCGCGCGGCCACGGTCGTTCAGGGCCTCAGTTGGCTCACGCTGGTTATCATCGTCACTTTCCACGCGGGCGCTCTGGCTGCTCTCTTCTTCTTCAGTTGGCAGCGGCTGCTGGCCATGGCCATCATCTACGTGCTGGCCATCAACGTCGGTATCGGCATGTGCTATCACCGCCTGCTCACGCATCGCGGATATCAGGTTCCCAAGTGGATCGAATACCTGATGACTGTCTTTGCCACCATGTCGCTCGAGGGCGGACCCCTTTTCTGGGTCTCCACGCATCGCGTCCATCACCAGCTCAGCGATCAGGAAGGCGATCCGCACACCCCACGCGAAGGCGGATGGTGGGCGCACACCGGCTGGATTCTCTTCGGCGAGGCGCTGCACGCGCAAACTGAAGCGCTGGCCCGCTACTCGCCTGACCTCCATCGCGATCGCGTCCACGTTTGGCTCAGCAAGTATCACTGGCTGCCCATTACCGTCAGCGGCTTGCTACTCTTTGCCGGCGGATGGTACTGGGGCGGATGGGTCAACGGTATCGCCATGGTGCTCTGGGGAGTCTTCCTGCGCGTCACGCTTGGCCTGCACGCCACCTGGCTCGTCAACTCGGCCACCCATCTTTGGGGATCGCGCCGCTTTGACACCCACGACGACTCGCGCAATAGTTGGTGGGTCGCCCTGCTCACCGGCGGCGAAGGCTGGCATAACAACCACCACGCGCATCCCGTCTCCGCTCGTCACGGTCTCGCCTGGTATGAGATCGATCCCAACTTCTGGGGAATCTGGCTGCTGGCCAGGCTCGGCCTGGCCCGCAAAATTCAGGTGGCCAAGTTCGATCGCGCCAACCCCAAGCCCGCCGGCATGTAACTGGATTCAAACGCCCGGCGCAACAGCCGCTCAGGCGAAACAGCCATTCCGTCGTGGAATGGCTGTTTTCTTTGATTTCACCAGTTCTTGGCCGCGCGATGTGCAGGCCTCTACTGAGCGGCCAACTGCTTTTCGAGTAACGCCAGGGAAGCCTTTTCATCGATCAGGTGCATGCGTCCGTCAGCGCTTGCAGTCGCTCCCTCTTCCATCAGCGTAATGGCCTGCTCGGGCGTGAGTTTCGGATCAAGCGCGAACATTTTCGCGGCCAGATTCACTACATTGGGCGACGCCATCGAAGTTCCGGACAGTTTCAGCCGCGTGCCGCCGGGCACAAAGCTTTCCACCCTGTAGCCATCGGCATCCAGCACCACTGTCTTGCCGTAACTGGTGAACGATGTCTCGTCGCCTGCCTGGTCCACCGCGCCAACTGCAATCAGGTTGGGCAGCTCCAGCGAGGCGGGTACATCTCCCAGAAAACTGGCGTTGGCGTCGGAGTTGCCCGCCGCGCAAACCCAGAGCGTGTCCGGCGCCGCCTTGATTGCGCCTTCCACACCTTCACGCCATATCGCGTAGATTTCTCCGGCAAACTGCTTGCGCTTGTCCGGATCCTTTTCTGTACTGGTCTTGTCGAGCCATTGCTCGATCTCGCCCTGGCTGTCGCCCCAGCTCATGTTGACCACGCGCACGTTGTTCTGGCGGAGATACTCACCCACCTGGCGGAAGTCAGCCTTGAACTTCTCGGCCCACTCCACCGTGGGCGCAAAGGGCAGGTCGGGCAACGAATCGTTAAACCCCACCACCACCAGTCGCGCCGCTGGATCGCCGCGTACGGCGATGCCCGCTACGTGCGTGCCGTGCAAATACTGGCCCAGGAAACCGAGGGTTTTGAGAAACGGCGCCAGCTGGTCAGGCGGCATGGCCGACAACATCTTGCGCGCATCGGCCGCTTCCGAGGAGTCGATGCCGTTGTCCAGGTCGGCGATTCCCTGCTCGAGCGAGAGCGCCTTGGGATATGCGGCCTTCTGCTCGTCGGTAAGCGGTTGCAGGTCGCCGTTATAGAGTTCGCCGTGTATGTCGAAGGCCAGACCGTGCGGACTATGTGCTCCCGGGTGAGGATCGTCGAACAAGAGTCCCGGATACAACGAGGTATCGACTCCGGAGTCGAAGATCGCGACTCGCACTGGCGTCAGCTTCTCATCCGGGGTGAGGGTCACGTCGCGCGAGGCCCAGATATCCGGCTTTTTCACGTCGTGCGCGCTGATGTACGACGAAAGCACGGTCAAAGCCGCGTTCGCTTCCGGAAGCGCAAGCTTTTCCGTCACCCGCATGCCAACCAGGGTTTCTGCTCCGGGCAGATCCAACCCTCCGGTCTTGGCAACCTGGGGATCGAGTTCTGCCTTGGCGCTGCTGGCCAGCAGCGTTGGTGAAACCAATTGAAGGCCGGTCCTCGTCTCCTTCAGCACATCCTGCGTGGGGGCCCACGGCAAGGCGTTCACCGCTTCGGAATAGTGATGCTGGAATGCCTGCACAAAGGCGGGACCGCTTGGCGAGCCGGTTTCCTGATACGCTTGTGCCGCCGCGCGCAGTATTAAATTCGAAGTCAGCTTGGCGGCGGGCTTTTCTTCAAGGCCGCGAATCTGATCCATAGTGGCCAGGGCGCCTTCTGGGTCGCCGGTCAACAGTTGCACATCCTCCTTGGCGCCAAGCAGCCCTCGCAAGGTCGCCTTGTCGGCGATGTTGTAGCCGGAAAGCACGGAGTCCACGTCCGCGGCTACCTGCTTCGCAAATGCGTTGAACGTCGCGTCATCCGCATCAAGGAGGCTGCTGGCAGGCTGCGTAAGGGGAAAACTGAATCGGGGCAGATCGGCCTCGGTGTTCACCGTCTTCTTCTCCTGGGCCCAGGCGGCGACGGCGCACAAACAAGCAAGAAAAAACACTGGAATACGGCTCATTGAACCTCCTGAAAGACTGAAAGGATCATACCGGATGACTGGGCCCTCTGGAGCCAGATAAGCAGGCGCAAATGGAGTCTGGCGGTTCACTCGAGCCGCCTTATTGCACGGTCAACGCTACCGTTCCCGTCTCCGTCATTCCGCCGGAAACGCCGGTAACCGTCACGGTGTAGGTTCCGGCGCTCGTTCCGGGATTCGAATTTCCTCCACCACCCCCGCCCGCTCCGCCAGTACCCGAACTCGATCCGCTGCCGCAGCCGATTCCGTCCATCGCAGAAAACAGCACGAGGCATGCGAGCAGCATCCACGATGTACGCCTTCGCTTTGGCGCGACGCAAAACAGCACGCACGCAAGCGCCGCGCCTCCAGCCTCCGGCCAGAATCGCCGCATAGGCGTGTTCATCGCGCTTGCCGCAGTCGTGGTAATGGTCAGCGTCACCACCTGTGCCGTTGTGCCGCTCACCGTCACGGTCGCAGGCACTGAGCACGCCGGCGGATCGCTGGCTGCCGCAGGCGTGATCGCACAACTAAGGCTCACCGTGCCCGTAAATCCATACCATGGCGTCACCGAAACCGTCGACGTGTTGCCGCTGGTCGCGCCGGGCTCGAGCGAAACCGGCGCACCTGTCAGCACGGAAAAGTAAGGGGTTGGCGTGGTGGTGAACGAGAAGATCGCTCCGCTCGCTGTGCCCACGCTGTTCTGCGCCACCATCTGGTAGTAGTACGTGGTGCTTGGGGTTAATCCTTGAATCGTTGCGCTCACTGCTTCCAATCCCGCCGTCGATCCCAGGTCCTGCGAAACTGTCTGGCTCGCGCCGCTCAGCGTGCTCCCGGTGCCCCACAAAAACCACGCGTGCGTGTCCGATCCATTGGGATTCACCGTGCCCGCCAGCGTTGCTGCTGTCGCTGCTACGCCCGTCGCCGCGGCAGTTGCTGCCGCCGGGGGGGCTGCCGCCGACGATGCCGTTACATTCACGGTGTTTTCTCCTGTTGCGCTCGCATAAATCAGGGCGCTCGCATTGTCGGGTGTATACACGGCGACGATGCTGTCTGTCCCGGCGGCGAACGATCCGGGAGGAATGTCGATTGTGGCGCTGCCGCCCGCGAGCGCCGCGGCTCCGAAGTTGGTGCTGCCGCTCGTCAATCCCACAGCTCCCGTCGGTGTAGGCTCGCCGTTCACGCCGCTCACCGTCACCGTCACGGCCAGTATTTGCGCGGTCGTAATGCTGGTTGGCGAAAGACTCACCGACACCGTCACTGGGTAGACGCCCACTCCGCTCAATTCCACCATTTGCGGTGAACCACCGGCATTGTCCGAGATGACGAGCGTCGCCGTCATCGCGCCTGCGGCCGACGGCGAAAAGTTCCCTGTGATGGTGCAATTCGCTCCCGCCGCCAAGCTCGTGCCGCACGAATTCGGAAACGCGAATGCAGCGGCGTTTGCCCCGCTCACTGCGGTGTTCGTGATCGTGAGCGGCGCGCTGCCCGTATTCGTCAGCATTACCTCCTGCTGCGCGCTGGCAGTCGTGGCCTGCTGCGGCCCGAACGCCACCATCGTGGCCGACACCGTCGCCACCGGCGCATCGCCGCTCAATGCAATGGTCTGGGTCGCATACCCCGGGCCGGCGGCATTTAAATCGGTGTCCGTCAGAACCAGCGATCCATCAACCGTTCCCGCCGCGGCCGGATCAAAACTAATGGCCAATTCGCACGTCGCCCCCGCAGCCAGCGTTGCCGGCTGCGCAGCCCCCGCCGTCGACACCGGACATGCCGACGCCGCGTTGCTGTTCAGCGTGAAGTTCGCCGCGATCGCTGGATTTGCTCCACTCCCCGGCACGGGAAACGTCAACGGCGCATTGCCCACGTTCTGCACCGCAACCGTCTTCGGGCTGTCGCTGCTCACCGTGCCTGCCGCCGTTGCAGCAAAGTTGATGGCCGGCGCCTGCGACCGCACCACTTCCACCAGGCGCTCGTTCTTCGAGTCCGCAATGTACAGATCGCCGCCCGCATCCAGCGCGATCCCGATCGGATCATTCAGTCCCTCGCCGTTCGCTGTCGGCGTGATCTCGGTCGCCGTTCCACCGTCTCCGGGAACCTCCACCACGCGGTTGTTGGCATCGGCAATATACAAATCTCCCGCCGCATCCACGGCAATGCCATAGGGAAAATTCAGGCTCTGGCCGTTCGCGCTGGGATCGATCGCTGTCGCCGCGGCGCCATTCGCCGGAATCTCCACCACGCGGTTTGCGAAAAGGTCGGCAATAAACAGATCGCCCGCGCTGTCCAGCGCCAGCGTGACCGGGTACGACAGTTTTTCTCCGTCCACCAGCGGATCGATCGCCACGGTCGCTCCCCCGCCTGCGGGCACTTCCACCACGCGTCCGTTGTCCACGTCGGCGATGTACAAGTCGCCCGCGCCGTCAATCACCATGCCGCACGGGTAATGCAATCCGATTCCGTTCACCGTGGGGTTGATCAGTGTTGCCGCGCTTCCCGTTGCCGGAATCATCACCACCACGTTGCGATCCAGGTCAGAGATGTACAGGTTTCCAGCACCGTCCACGGCAACGCCGCCTGGATTCGCTAATCCCTTGCCGCCAACCACAGGATCGATCACGATCGGCGCGCCTCCGCCCGCCGGCAGCTCCACCACACGCTCGTTGCTGCTGTCGGTCAGGAACACGTCGCCTTTGCCGTCCACCACGGGGTCAAATGGGTTGTTGAACGCGATGCCGTTCGCCATCGGCGCGAAGGCGATCACTGCTCCGGAGCCGAATGCAACCTCTGGCCCCACGCCCTCGCCTTCCAGCGGCGCGCTCGCGATCAGATTCCCTTCGCCGTCCAGCAGCAACGCCGCTCCGTAGCGCTCCCCAGCCCAGGCAGGGTTGAACGTCACCTGTACAGTGCAGGTTTGCCCGGCCGAGTAGCTCACTCCCGCGGCGCAAGTGCCCCCGCCTCCATTGCCGAAGTCCAGACCCGT